>JAFGVJ010000102.1 GCA_016938055.1 Prolixibacteraceae bacterium | reverse complement strand
TGGAACCCAAAGCCTTTAAGGTAATTGCCAAAGATCCCGATGGGTTTAGTACCTGGTATCCACAAATTGCCGGGTTGTTGGAAGAACCAGGCATTTCCCTGGATAACAAAACAGGTATTGTTTCACTTCGCGATGAAGGGAATATCCTGGTTCACGCTGTGAGGTACGGCGACAACTGGCCCTGGCCACCACTGGCCGATGGCCTGGGAGCTACTTTGGAGCTGGAACATTTGCACGAAGGCAATGACGAAAGTGATTGGCGCGAAAGTTATGTACTGATGGGAACACCGGGAGCAGAAAACAGCAAGGGAATAGCCTTTGGAAGCATCAGCATCAATGAGTTGATGGCCACCAACAAAACAATCAGTGATGAATACGGTGAAACCGATGATTGGTTTGAATTGTACAATGGCAACGACTACCCTGTGAATACAGGAGGTTTGTACCTGACCGACCATTTTATTGTACCAAACAAATGGCAAATTCCCCTGAACCATCCCGAACTGACGACCATCCCACCGGGGGGATTTATGTTGATCTGGGCCGACAATCAACCGGAACAAGGTCCATTGCATGCCGGGTTCAAGCTCAGTGCATCGGGCGAAGAATTGGCCATTTACCAACGTTTTCATCTGACTTATACTGACCTTGACAGGATTACCTTTGGAGAACAAAATCCGGAGCAATCCTATGGTCGCTATTCCGATGGGGCAGATCATCTGATGTTGTTGATACCCACACCTGGTGCTTCCAACGTAAGAACTGATGCCAAAAATTTACCGGAAACAGCCATGAGTATAGCCCCCAATCCCTTCAGCTACTACACCCGCTTCGACACCCGACAAGTATCAAAACCATTCACCATCAGCATTTTCAATTCATCGGGAAGGGTGGTCTGGAAAACAGGAAAACGCTACGATGATGAGATTTTGTTCGACAGAGGCACTTTGATCGATGGGGTTTACTTTTACAAAGTATATGCAAAAGGGGAAGCGCCATTCACCGGAAAAATGATGGTTTACTGATGGTTCTGAATGGAGAATCAGGTTTGTAGGGGCAGGCTTTTTTTGTAGTTTTGATGCTGCAAAAAATCAACACCATGAGAAGAATTAAGAATGTACACTTGCATGAAGATCCAGGGAAATACAATTGTTTTGGATGCGCACCACACAACCAGTTGGGTTTACAGCTCGAATTCTGGGAAGATGGCGAAGAAGTGCTGTCCCATTGGAAGCCACAAGCCCATATGATGGGTTGGCACAATGTGCTGCACGGTGGTATTCAGGCCACGTTGATGGATGAAGTATCGGGCTGGCTGGTGTATGTAAAATGTGGTACAGCCGGTGTAACTGCCGAAATGCAGGTAAAATACCGAAAACCGCTCCTGCTTTCCAACGGCATGGTAACCATCAGGTGCAGGTTGCTGGAGAAAAACCGGCGTTTTGCAAACATCGAAGCCAAAGTATACAGCAATGGTGAAGTTTCTTCCGAAGGCATCCTGAAATTCTATTTGATCCCCGAGGAAATAGCCCGAAAAGATTACCACTACCCCGGCGCTGAAGCTTTTTTTGATGAAGAGTAATTTCGCTATAAAATGAAAAATGCAGTCCATTTTGGCTGCATTTTTAGTTTCTTGATTTTGCTTCTTTAGTAGTATAAGAAACGCTTAATTTTTTTGGTAGCTGTTTTTTCAAATGGCTCGGGATAAGCCACAACAACCTGAACCCTGGCAAACTTGCTCACCTGCGAATTTACAAAAACCTGCAATTCTTTGCTGAGTTCTTCCACACGTTGATCAATGTAGTTATTGGCCTGATCCTTCAAATCCTTGTACCTGCTTTCGAGTTCTTCCATGTTAAAATGAACCAGGGCTACCAGTTTTCCCTTTTTCTGAACCACCACTGATTCCAACACATGTTTGAACCGGTTGATAATGGCTTCAATGTCTTCGGGATAAATGTTTTCCCCGCTGGCACCAATGATCATATTTTTCAGACGGCCTTTGATAAAGAGGTAACCACTTTCGTCGAAACACCCCAGATCGCCGGTCTTGAACCAGCCATCATTGGTGAGCACTTCGGCTGTAATCTCAGGTTCCTTATAGTATCCTTTCATTACATTTTCGCCTTTTGCCCAAATTTCACCCTGACCAGTAAGCGGATCGGGATCGTTGATTTTAAGGGTGACGCCTTGCATTACCGGACCCGTCGACTGGAATTTACCCTCAAAGGAATCAAATCCGGCCAACAAGGGGGCAGTCTCGGTTAAACCATAACCAACGGCATATGGAAAGCGGGCTTCAATCAGGAAGCGTTCAACCTGAGGATCGAGCTTTGCTCCTCCAATACCAAAGAATTTCAGCTGACCTCCAAAAGTCTCCATCAATTTTTTACCAGCAACCTTGTTCAACAGTTTCCGGGTGGGTGCAAATTTATAAAGTGAACGGGTAATTGCTTTCCCATTGATGTTGGGCAGCACTTTCCCTTTGTATACTTTTTCAATGATGAGCGGTACCGTGAGCATAATACTCGGACGAACTACCTGAAGGGCTGGCAATAGCACTGAAGGAACCGGTGGCTTGCGCATGTAATACACCGCTGTGCCAAACATGATTGGCAAAATGAGCCCAATGGTATTTTCGTAAGTATGGGACAAGGGCAAAACCGACAACATTCGGTCAGTTTCGTTCATCACATGTATTTTTCCTGAATTGCGTGCTGAAAAAACCAGGTTGTTGTGGGTAAGCATTACCCCTTTTGATTTGCCGGTGGTACCCGATGTGTAAATAATGGAAGCCACTTCATCTGGCGATACGGTGTAATTCTTGATAGGTTTTGATTGAGGCACCAGTGCTGTAGGTAGGTTAACCAACTCAGCTTCAGCTGTACCAGCCGGAATAATGGCAAACTGATCAATCAGCACAAGCAACTTTAACGAAGGACAAACAATATCGGTAATTTTGCGATAAAGCCCTTCGGACACAAAAAGTGCCTTAACTTCGGCATGATTCATGACGTTCGATACTTCTACCTCTGAAAAATCGGGTAGAATGGGCACTGCAACAACACCCATGGTAGCTAAAGCAAAAAACGAAGCTCCCCAATGAGGTTGATTGGAACTGAGAATTCCAACCTTGTCGCCGGGCTCAATACCTTTCGATTCTAAAAAAGCTGCGATTTCCTGTACTTTCTCCCACAAATCGTTGTATGTCAAATGTGTTTCGTTCACATATGACAAGGCCGGATACTTCCCAAATTTGACTGCAGAATTTTGCAGTACTCCTCCCAATGTATTCATAATCCCCTTCTTCTCGCAAGTTGATAACTTGATAATTACCGCAAAAATAGGCAAAATATTGTCAGCGAAAGAGTCCCCTCATTCTTTTTAATATTAGAACCCTCTAAAAATTATCAGCAGTCACCAGCTACTGAAAAGATAAAAATTCTAAATCACTGTTATGCAACCACATAAACAAAACGTAGCAAGCATGAATGTCCAATGATTCATACAACTCTTATGAATTTTTAACATCTTACCACTGTCAGAAACAGGATGATCAGTTCGAAGTTTTTGTTTACTTGTACAAAAATCGTTTGATTTTCTTGGTGGCTGTTTTTTCAAAAGGTTCGGAATGCGTTATAACCTGTTGGATTCGGGAGAATTTATTGACCCTTTCGTTCACAAACTTATGCAATTCGGCACTTAGGTCTTTCAGATATTGTTCAAGGTGATGTTGAGCTTGTTCTTTCAAATGTTGAAACTTGCTTTCCAATTCTTCGCGGTTGAAATGAACCATGGCCACCAGCCTGCCTTCTTCCTGAACCACCACTGACTCAAGCACATGTTTAAAACGATTGATCACAGCCTCAATTTCTTCGGGATAAATATTTTCACCACTGGCGCCAACTATCATGTTCTTCAAGCGGCCTTTGATGTAAATAAAACCTTCATCATCCACACAGCCCAGATCACCGGTACGGAACCAGCCATCGGGGGTGATCACCTCGGCAGTGAGTTCAGGTTCTTTGTAATAACCTTTCATCACATTGTCCCCTTTTGCCCAGATTTCGCCTTCGCCGGTCAAAGGATCGGGCTCATGGATTTTCAGGGTAACCCCTTCGATGGGATGTCCGGTTGACTGATAACGACCTTTAAACACATCGAAACCCGCCAGCAAGGGGGCTGTCTCGGTTAAACCATAGCCCACGGCAGAGGGAAATTTGGCTTCAAGCATGAATTGCTCAACACCAGGATCGAGTTTCGCGCCACCAATGCCAAAGAACTCCAGCTGTCCGCCAAATGTTTTCATTAGCTTTTTCCCGGCTACCCGATTCAAAAGCTTCCGGCTCGCTGTGTATCGATATAGTTGGCGGGTAATGAATTTTTTGTTGATGTTTGGCAACACTTTTCCCTTGTATATTTTTTCAATAATCAGGGGTACTGAAAGAATAATGGTAGGCTTCACCACTTGCAAGGCTGGCAACAACACTGCAGGAGTAGGCAATTTCTTCATGTACCAAATGGAAGCACCTGCATGGAAAGGCAGCAAAAAGGCAACGGTGTTCTCCAGTGTATGTGACAGGGGCAACATGGACAATATCCTGTCGGTTTGCTTAATGTAGTGCAACTTCATACAACCATGGACCGTGAAAACCAGGTTCCAGTGGGTGAGCATTACCCCTTTCGACTTGCCCGTTGTTCCCGAAGTATATATAATGGCAGCCAAGTCATCACCCTTGATCGGATACAAGGCTGGAAACTCCCGGGTTATCTCCACTGATGTTTCCAAAGTTGCCAGATCATTTTCAGGGGTTTGCGCATCAAACTGGGCAAACTGGTCAACCAACATCAGCAAGGGAATGGCAGATAGCAACTGACTGTTGATTTTTTTATACAAATTCTGGGACACCAGCAAAGCCTTTGCACCGGAGTGATGGAGGATATTCCCAATTTCTTCTTCATGAAAATCGGGCAAAATGGGTACGGCTACTGCACCCATACAAACAACGGCAAAATAAGCAACACCCCAGTTGGGCTGATTGGTGCTTAAAATCGCCACCTTGTCATCCTTACCAATCCCCTTCGATTGTAAAAAACGCATCAGGGCATTGACCCTGTAGGCAGTTTCGCGGTAAGAATACACCGTTTCGTTAACAAATCCCAAAGCCGGAAGGTCCAGGTTTTGTTCCACACTCTTGTTAAACATTTGTCCCAAGGTTTCAATGCTCATTTTGCTATATTTTTATAGGATTGTGTTGAATTAAGTCAAAAAGTAATTCCACAAAAACAAATTGACATATTTATATCTCAAACAAAGTCGCAAACAACTAATCAATAGCTTATTATACTAATTTATCTTTGGAATGATGCAGCTAAAATTTCGAAAACTGCTTTCAATTCAAGCATCATCCAACAAAAAGATGGTTCAAAAGCAATGGAGCACAAAGCCAACTGCTTTGCAAGTAGCGAAACGGTGAAAAAAATGAAGGTTGATGAAAGCATCTCGCAACAATTCTTGGATGATTGGGAAACTAAAATTTAATTATCTCAAAAAGATGAATAATTTTGATGCAAATTTTTAAAATAGCTTACGACATTCTTTTAGCATAAAGCAATGATTTTTAGCGGAAAAACTTTTTGGATAACCGGTGCTGCATCGGGTATGGGACGTTCTGTCGCGTTGGAATTGGCCAATTTCAAGGTCCGGCTGATTGTATCGGACCGTAACCGCGATGGTTTGGAAGCACTGGCCCGCGAAATAGAACAAAAGGGCAGTACTGTAAGGGTAGAACCCCTCGACATGACCGACACACCATCGATTTTTTCCACAACTCAAAAAATCATTACCGATGGGGAGAAAATTGCAGGTCTTTATCAGTTTGCCGGGATCAGCCAACGTTCCCTGGTGGTGGAAACACCCCTCGAAAATGACCGAAAAATCATGGAAGTGAATTTTTTTGGTGCTGTAGCTCTGGCCAAAGCAGTTTTGCCCCACATGATAGAAAATGGCGGAGGACAATTTGCAGCAACATCGAGCCTGGTAGGTAAGTTTGGTTTTCCTTATCGTTCGGCATATTCTTCCTCAAAACATGCTTTGCATGGGTTTTTTGAAAGCCTGCTGGCCGAAAATGCCCGCTACAACATTAGCATCAGCATGTTGATACCCGGAAGAGTACAGACCAACATATCTCGCTTTGCCCTGAACAAAGATGGCAGCGAACATGGGCAGATGGACCCGGGCCAAGCCAATGGTATCACGGCCGAAAAAGCAGCTAAATTGATCGTAAGAGGCTTAAAGAAAGAACAAAAAGAAGTATGGGTAGGCGGAAAAGAAATGCTGATGTTACACGTAAGGCGCTTTTTGCCGGCATTGTATTACCGACTGGCCCGAACAATAAAACCAATGTAAATCAACCGGATATGAGCAAACAAATCAATGGAATCCAACAACTGGGAGTTGGAGTGGAAAACCTTCAGGAAGCATTCAAATGGTACCGCAAAAATTTTGGTATGGACATCCTGGTGTTTGACGAAAAAGCCGAGGCCAAACTGATGTTGGCTCATACCGAAGGCCTTCCCCGCGAACGTCATGCCATCCTGGTCCTGAACATGCAGGGTGGTGGTGGATTTGAAATATGGCAACACACAGGCAAGAAACCTGTTCCGGCGGGCTTCGAGATCCAATTGGGCGACCTGGGTATTGCTGTGGGGAAACTCAAAACAGCCAACATCAAAAAAGCATTCGATACTTTTCAAAGTAATGGCTTACAGGTCTTATCGAAAATCACCAAAGACCCGGCAGGCAATCCGCACTTCTTTGTGAAGGACATTTATAACAACCTGTGGGAACTTGTTCAGACACCTGAAGTATTTAACCGCACCAATGCCAACAACGGCGGGGTTTTAGGAGTCACAATCGGGGTGAAAAACATTGAAGATAGTTTGAAAGTTTATCGCGACATATTGAATTACGATCAGGTGGTTTACGATCAAAGCGCTGTATTCGACGATTTGAAGGGGGTTCCGGGTTCTGAAAACCGTTTCAGAAGAGTACTGCTTCGTCACTCCGATGCACGCACCAGCCCCTTCAGTCCCATTTTTGGTCGTTCTGAAATAGAACTGATCCAGGTTACAGACCGTGAACCGCTTGATATTTTTAAGGGGCGTATTTGGGGCGATCCGGGCTTTATCCACCTTTGTTTCGATATGCACGCCATGAACGACTTACGCGAAGAAGTCAAACAAAAAGGCTTCCCGTTCACCGTTGACAGTAGCCATCAGGGTGACACTTTCGACATGGGCGAGGCAGCAGGTAGTTTTGCTTACATTCAGGCTCCCGAAGGGACGCTCATTGAATTTGTTGAAACCCACAAAGTTCCTCTGCTGAAAAAATTTGGAATCTATCTCAACCTGAGGAAAAGAGCAGCCAACAAACCATTACCCCGCTGGATTCTCAATCTTTTTGGTTTGAAAAGGGTGAACGACTAGCATATATCCTTAATCATGAGCTGCTTCATTACAATCATGCCTACTGTTGGCCACATGAGTTAAAACCTTCAATATTTCAAACTAAAATGAAAAAAATCTTTCGAAATTCTTTAAAACATAACGAAAAAGTTGGTCAATCAATTTTTAAGGATATATTTGTAGCGTTAAATTAATATTACAATGAAAGAAGGTACAGTAAAATTTTTCAATGAATCCAAAGGTTATGGTTTCATTAAAGACAAAGAATCAGGAAATGAGTATTTCGTACATGTTTCCGGTTTAGTTGACGAAGTAAAAGAAGACGACATCGTAGG
>JAFGVJ010000011.1 GCA_016938055.1 Prolixibacteraceae bacterium | reverse complement strand
TTCACGATGCTACGGTAGTTTTTCATGGGGTTCTTTCCAACCGACGCCACATATAGATGAATCACCAAGAACAATGAAATCAGAAAGCCAAGGGCAGCATGAAAGATGGCCGTAATCTTGATCCCGCTGGCTTCAAAAACATTTTCGATAATCATTTCTGGGAAAAGCATGGCTATTCCGGTAATGATCACCAGTGGCACCAACACATACATGGTTCCAACATAAGCCACTTTCTGCAGCGGATTGAATTTATCGTCCCTGCTGATGGGAAAAGGTTTCGGTTCTCCTTTAAAATAACCTACCATGTAATACTTTGACTGAATGATCAAACGATTGATCAAGCCCTGAATATTCAGAATATACGACTTAGCATTGCCGGTTAACAAATTGGCAGCAAAAAAGAACAGGTAGTTAAAGGCAGTGATTACCCCAAAGATGTTGTGAAACAAAACAGCCAGATCAAAGCGGATGATCGGATAATCGGGATTCGAATATTGCATGCTGATACCAGTTGCAATAAGAACGATGATAGACAGGGCGTTGATGCCGTGCCATACGCGTACCCAAACCGGGTAAAGATAGATTTTATGCTCACCCATTTTTCTTCCGTTTGATGATCCGTAATATGATGTGAAAAGCAATACCAGCCAGCACCATTCCAAACATGACCACACTGGCAATGTTCAGAAAACGGTTGCGGTTGCTGCCAATCACGTACGACTGATTTTTTAGTGAAGCATCGAGGCCATTTTCTGAACGTGATTCCTTTGAAAGGTACTTGTATAGTTTCCCTTCGAGTATGGAACTGCTGGAATGACATTCGGCACAGTTCTTCACGGCAAACTCCTTCGCCAGGATTTTGTGGGCCACCATCATGGTATCACTGGTAGCTGTATGACATTCAATGCAACGTACATTCTTAAAATGTAACGATTGGTTAGGTAACCAATTATGAGTTTGAATAATTTCAGGGCTTACACTGTCGGTAAAGATATGATACCGGGATTCATCGGCATGACAACTCAAACACATATTGTTGCCATGAGTTACAATTTCCTGAATGTTGTACTGATTACTGGTTGCGACTAATTTATTGGTGTGCGGATCGTGACACATTTCGCATTTGAAGGCCTCTCCCATCCTCTCGGCATGTACACTTCCCATTGCCTCCATTTCAATCTCATCGAAACGCAAATGCGCATAAGCCGGATCGCCACCATGGCAATCCTGGCAGGTATACTTCATTTCCAGCTTCAATTCGGCATTGTGCGGATAGGTACCATAATCGGGTGAGTGACAATCGTCGCATGAAAACGATCCATGAACACCATGTTGATATCCCAGTGAATCGATCCTCAGGAAGGGGTTCATTCGTTTTCTCTCTACCATTCCGGTATAGTCATTATCAAACGAATAATACTCCTGCCCATGACAATTCAAACAGGTTTTGGTGGTTTCTGACAGCTCAACCACCTCATCTTGTGCTTGTAGCCTGCCATTCAGGCTCATCACAAGCACGGCTAAAAAAAATACCCGGCAAAATCTCTTCATTCCCCTAAATAATTGATTCCCTAAGAAGACTACTTCAATGTTCTGATATACATGATCAAAGCCCAGCGATCTTCCATTTCAGGAATTTTTGCCTCATAGTTGGGCATTTCATCACGGCCAATGATGGACTGATAATACAATTCGCCATCGGTTTGAGCCTGGAATTTGGGATCGTTGAATTTACCAGGGAATGTTTTGAGGTTTTTGGCTTTTGGACCATCACCCAAACCGGTGTTACCATGGCATGAGCGGCAGTGTTTGGTATAATGCATTTTTCCAATGTCGACCAATGATTTGTCGCTGGCAAATGTGTTTTTCATGGCTTTATACTCGGCTGGAACATCCCATTTTCCACCAATTTTTTGACCTTCTACCTGAGGTTTAGACGCTGATAATACAAAAATTAACAGCAGGCTAAACATGGTCCACAGAATTGCTGATTGTTTTTTCATACTTTTCTATTTTTAAAAGTTAAACTGATTCATAACTCCCGAAACTTCATCCGGTTCTTAATGTTTTCAATACTGATGATGCAGCACCATTAATTCCACAAACGGGTAATGGTAAATCCAATGGCAAAATTCTTAACGGCAAAAGGATTGTAATTCATCAGCATCATATTTTGTGGTAAAATAGCACTTTGCTGTCCGGCATAAATCTGGAAAGCATGGGTGCTGGTGGAGATTTCTATACCTGCTGCCACATTCGGGCTGCTGTTTTGCCCATCTTTATTACGCAGGATGAGCAGTGGCAGTGGCTGATCATAATTAAAAATGACCGACATGGTGGGCGAGAATTTGTAACGGCCGTTGACATGAACCCCCACTTTGTCGAAATCGGACAAGGTACGGTCAACCATGTTGAAATGAGAGAAGCTGGCCGCCACCTGCAAAGTCAATTCTTCATTGAATTTTCTGCTGGCAATCACCTGGCCGAAATACGACATACGGCCCATGAAGGAATAATCTTTTCCAAAGTAATCTTTTGGTTGACCATTGATGCCTGCAACGCCGTAAAGGGTTAAGGCCACCGGAAAAGTATTGTTCCGGGTTTGTTCAAAAATGGTCCATTTTGCATTGAAATCGTTGGTAAAGTTGTTTTTGGTTAATCCCCATCCCAGTTGAACATTCTTGAAGAATACATAATTGAAACCAATGCGCACATTGGCTCCTGGAGCATAAATCCCGAAAAGGTCAGAGATCCCGTTTTCAACGGTACCAAATTTATGCTGAATAACGTATTCCAGTGTATTCACATAAGGGATATAGGTGGTTTGGTTATCGATCAGATAGGCGCTTTCGAAAGGTTGACGAACCGGCTTATCAACCACCTTTTCTGCTACTGTGCTTTCTTCCTGAGCAAATAATGCCAGGGTGAAGAAGCTCAACAAAAGTATCGTGATGCTTTTTTTCATGATGATTCAGGTTTAAATGGTTAATTGTCCTTCGCGCCCTGTTCAATCCAGGCAGTAATGATTTTTACCTGAGCAGCTGTCAACTGGGCGGCATGTGTACTACCAGGAGCTGCAACAACCAATAATTCACTGTTTTCAGGATTCTTTTTATCGATGTAACCACCATCCATCAGACTTTTATAGGCATTGCCTTCGGTCAGGTTGGGTTGTTTCATGCCGGGATGGCAATTGGTACAACTCTGAGCTTTGAAAATGGGCTCAACATCGGTTGAGAAACTCAGGTTATCACTGACTTCTACCCCACTACCGTCGTCGGGAACAATGTCGACATACTGGCACGATGTATACACCATCATCAACATTGC
>JAFGVJ010000101.1 GCA_016938055.1 Prolixibacteraceae bacterium | reverse complement strand
GCTCCTGTTTCGCGCTCGAACATGGCCACAAAGCGGTTCATGGTGGCCTCAATCACCTTGTCGTTCAGGGTTTTTTCATCATCGCGCAAAATAAAACTCAGGGCGTATGATTTTTTACCGGCCGGCAATTTGTCCCCCTTATACACATCAAAAATATCGACATTGCGCAAGAGTTTCCTTTCAGTCTTCATGGCAATGGCTTTCAACTGGGAGAAGCTTACCTGCTCATCGACCAAAAGGGCCAGGTCGCGCCTTACTGCCGGGAACTTGGGCAATTCGGTGTAAGCGCTTTTATGTCCTTTGATTTGTTGTTCGATGTTGTACCAGTGGAAATCGGCATAAAAAACCTCGGTATCAATTTCGGCTTTCTTCAACAGTTTACGTTGCACAAAGCCCAGTTGCACAAACACTTTTCCATCGCCTCGGGTATATTCCAAACCTTCTTCGATCAAATCGTTACGAAGCGATTCCACCCGCAGTCGATCAATGGTAAAGCCCAGGCGCTTCAGGATGTTCTCGACATATACTTTAAGCAGATAAAACGAAGTTTTGGTCTGAGCACCCGTCCAGCTTTCGGCTTCTTTGTTGCCGGTCATGAACATGGCAAGGTGCAGTTCCTCATGGTACTTATCAGCCGGACTTTTCAGCCCCTCTCCACCCTTGTAAAAGTAGGTGTTGCCCAACTCGAACAAACGCAGGTCGCTTTGCTGATAATTGCTGTTGCGCAGAATGGCTTCCAAACCACCAAAGAGCAAGGACTGGCGCATGGCGTTCAGGTCCTGGCTCAAAGGATTGAAAATATTCACCGTATGTTCAGCTTTCAGCGTTTCAAGTCCTTCGTAATAGGAAGCTTTGGTGAGCGAATTGGACCATATTTCGTTGAAACCATTGGATGCCAGGTAATCGGCCACCTGGTTTCGCACCTTTTCAGGATCGGGATTGGGAGAATATTGAATGGTAGAACGAACGTGCGTTTCGGGTGCCACGTTGTTATAACCGTAGATGCGTAAAATCTCTTCAATTACATCGGCTTCACGCTTCACATCCACACGGTAAGGCGGCACCTTTACCTGCATCACACCATCGGCTTCGTGGCTGATGTCAATTTCAAGGGCAGACAGGATGTTCCGGATGGTATCTTGCGGAATTTCAATGCCGATGAGACGTTTGACATTGGCCAACGAGACACTCACGCCAAAATGGGCGGCAGGTTCGGGATAAATATCCACAATCTCACTCGAGATGACTCCACCCGTAAGTTCAACGATCAGCAGGGCAGCCCTTTTCAAAGCATAGATCACCCCGTTGGGATCGGTACCACGTTCGAAACGGAAGCTGGCATCGGTGTTCAGTCCATGACGCCGGGCAGTTTTCCGGATGTACACCGGATCGAACCAGGCACTTTCCAAAAATACCGTGGTGGTACTTTCTTTAACCCCCGATTTTTCACCGCCAAATACTCCCCCGATGCACATGGGTTCAAGTTCAGCGTTGCAAATCATCAGGTCGTCGGCATGCAGTTCCCGCTCAATCCCGTCGAGGGTCTCAAAACGGGTTCCGGCAGCCAGGGTGCTTACCACCACTTTATTGCCTTTGATGGCAGCTGCATCGAAAGCATGCAGTGGCTGGCCGGTTTCGTAAAGCACGTAATTGGTCACATCCACCACATTGTTGATGGGTTTCAAACCAACGGAGCGCAGTCGGTTTTGCAGCCATTCGGGCGAAGCCTGAACCTTTAGCCCGGTGATGGTGACGCCGGCATAACGGTGACAGGCAGCAGGAGTGGCCACTTCAACAGGGATTTCCAGAGCATGGTCATCCACCTTAAAAGCTTCGACCGAAGGACGGGTATATTTTGTATCGGGATGTTGTTGTTTCAAATAAGCAGCCAAATCGCGGGCTACCCCAATGTGCGAACCACTGTCGATGCGGTTGGGCGTGAGGTCTACCTCAAGCACCGATTCGTTTTCAAGCTTGAAATAAGCGGCAACCGCGGTACCCGGAACAGCCGATGGATCGAGCACCATGATGCCTTCGTGACGGTCGCCCAATCCTATTTCTTTTTCGGAACAGATCATTCCCTCAGAGACTTCACCCCTGATTTTCGATTTTTTGATTTTAAAATCCTGGTCGCCATCGTACAAGGTGGTTCCAACACATGCCACCACTACTTTCTGACCGGCAGCTACATTGGGTGCACCACAAACAATGGGCAAAACTTCCTGCCCCACATTCACCGTGGTAACACTCAAATGATCCGAATCGGGATGGGGTTTACAGGTGAGTACTTCGCCAATCACCAGTCCTTTCAAGCCACCTTTGATGGTTTCCACCTCGTCGATACTGCCCGTTTCGAGCCCGATCTGTGTCAGTATTGTCCCGATTTCCTGCGGACTTAACGAGGTGTTGATGTATTCTTTTAACCAGGAATATGCAATGTTCATGCGGTTTGTATTTGATCGTAAGAAATAAAGATTCACAAAAGTAGTAAAATCACTTTTTCCAACAAGGAAAATGCTGGCCGATGAAAGGAAACTCACCATCATTTAATTTCGACACGAAAAGCCTGATTGTGAACCCTTCAAGTTGCATCGTGCCGATCGTTCTTTGTTTCAATTTAAAAAGTTTTCTTTTGTTCATAAAATAAACTTGCTTTGCGGCATTTTATTTCTGGAAATTATCCACGAACTTCAGTCATTAAAGTTTGAAGGGTTTGATATTTAACTGAAACGTTATGAAAGTCACATTAAGAATCCATTATCATACGCACTGGGGTGAAAGCCTTTGGTTGACCGGAACAAACGAAGCGCTTGGCAACATGGAACTTGCCAGTGCTTTTCCGATGGTTCATGTTGGCAATGGCGAATGGGAAGCCAGGCTTGTTTTTGATGAAGACCCCAGCTTTGAATACAAGTACCTGATCAAAAGCTACGATGCACCGCTCCAGGCTGAAGGAGGTAAATTCCGAAAGTTTGCTACCCATGGATACGAAGAGGTGGTCATCCGCGACTTTTGGAGAACAAAAGCTGACCCCGAGAGCGCACTGTATACCAAGGTTTTTTCCGAAGTATTGATGCCTCCACCAGCCGTGCATAAAAAACCAGCTGCTAAACCCGCTGCACAGTCCATCAGTTTCAGCTTACGTAATGCCCGTATTCCCAAAGGGAAAATGCTGGCCATTATTGGCAATCAGTCAGCTTTGGGCAACTGGAAAGAACCGGTGGTCATGGATCCTTCAATGTTTCCGGTATGGGAAAAAACCATATCACTGAAACAAGTACAATTTCCGGTGAATTACAAATATTTGCTGGTTGACCACGAAAGCGGAAAAATTTCGGAATGGGAAGACGGCCCTGAGCGGAATATTTTTTATGTCGATCACAAGGCAAAAAGCATCATCCACCTTCAAAATGACGAAAAATTCCGTTCGGGAAATCAAGCATGGAAAGGTGCAGGGGTAGCCATCCCGGTATTCTCCTTACGGACTGCCGACGGTTTTGGCATTGGAGAATTCAACGACCTGAAAAAATTGGTCGACTGGGCAGTACTAACGGGTTTGAAAATGATCCAGCTTTTGCCCATTAACGAAACAGTGGCCACGCACTCGTGGCTCGACTCCTACCCTTACAAAGCGATTTCGGTGTTTGCCCTCCACCCCATTTATCTGAATGTCGATCAGCTGGGACGTATTGAAAATGAAAAGCTTCGCGACGAGTTTGAAGTTGTCAAAGACCTGCTGAATTCCAAGCCTTATGTCGATTATGTTGAAGTCACCCAAATCAAATCGCGCTACTATAAATTGATTTTTGACCAAAACTGGAAAAAAGTCAAACTTAGCAAAGCCTACAAAACTTTCTTTGAAGAAAACCGTGAATGGTTGGAACCCTACGCTGCTTTTTGTTTTTTGCGCGACCGTTACAAAACCAGCGATTTCAGGGAATGGGGATCCTGGGCGGTTTACGAGCCGGAGAAAATCAAACAACTGGTCAATCCTAAATCGAAAAACCACGAGCACATTGCCATCCATTATTACCTGCAATTCAACCTCTACCAACAATTGAAGGAGGCCGTACAATATGCCCACGCGAAAGGGGTAGCCCTGAAAGGCGACATTCCCATTGGCATCAGTCCCAACAGCATTGAGGCCTGGACTGCCCCCGAACTCTTTAACCTGAACGGGCAGGCCGGTGCCCCACCCGACGATTTTGCCGTACTGGGCCAGAACTGGGGTTTCCCCACTTACAACTGGGAGGTGATGGCCAACGATGGTTTTGCCTGGTGGCGAAAACGTTTGACCGCCATGCAGCAATACTTTGATGCCTTCAGAATTGATCATATCCTGGGATTTTTCCGCATTTGGGAAATCCCCCGGCATGCCATGCACGGTTTGCTGGGTTATTTCAAACCAGGGCTTCCCTTGTTACCCGACGAGATTCAGGAACAAGGCATTTATTTCGATAAGGAACGCTTTACAAAACCCTACATCAGGGGACATTTTCTGCATGAATTCTTTGGGGAATACACCGACGAAGTCCGTAAACTTTACCTAACTGAAACGGAATACAATGTATTCGAGCTCAAAAAGGACTATGACAACCAGAAAAAAATCTATCAGCATTTTACCCCTACCAGCGAATCGGGACAACAGCTTACCGAGAAAAACGTGATCATCCGCGACGGACTGATTGCCCTGCTCGACGAGGTGTTGTTCATCAAAGACCCCACGGTTGCCTACGAGGCTTATCATCCGCGCATTTCGATGCATTTTTCCATCACTTACAGGGAATTGGATCATGAGACCAAGTATCACCTCGACCGCTTGTACATCGATTTCTTCTATCAGCGCCATGAACAATTCTGGAAAAACGAGGCGATGAAAAAATTGCCGGCCCTGCTCGAAGCCACCGACATGCTCATTTGTGGTGAAGACCTGGGCATGGTGCCCGATACGGTTCCCGAAGTGATGCATGAGCTGAACATTCTCAGCCTGGAAATTCAACGCATGCCCAAAAATCCCAACATCGAATTTGGACACCCGGCCGATGCCCCCTACCTGAGTGTTTGCACCACATCGACCCACGACATGTCCACCATCCGAGGTTGGTGGGAGGAAAACCGCGAAAAAACCAGGCGTTTTTATCACCACATCCTGGGTCATAACGATGTCCCCCCCCATTTTGCCGAGCCCTGGATTTGCCGCGAAATCATCAACCAGCACCTTTACGCTCCGGCTATGTGGACCATCTTCCCCATCCAGGACCTGATTGCCATGGATGGCGACCTGCGCTGGGACGAAACTGACAAGGAACGCATCAACGTACCCAGCGACGAAAAGAACCAGTGGAAATACCGCATGATCTTAAGCATGGAAGAATTGATGAAGGCCGAAGACTTTAACCGGATGCTGCTTGAAATGGTGAACCGCTCGGGGCGGAATAACGAATAAGTTTGTCGATGAAGTTACTGGGGGAAAGTGCCTGAGTACATGAGTACCTGAGT
>JAFGVJ010000100.1 GCA_016938055.1 Prolixibacteraceae bacterium | reverse complement strand
GCGCTTACCAAAATGGCCATCACCATTGGCAGTGGATATACTTCGCATGAGGACATTTCAGAAGAATGGCAACAAGATGTTTTGATTCCCTACCTGCTTAGAAAAGGGGTTTTTGAAAACCAGCGCGAAATTGCGGAGTTCAACCGCGATACCCTGAAGAATATTCTGGGAGAAGAGGTGATCATCGATTTCCGTCCGGTCGATAAATTTTTATGCAGCAATGGTTATGCCTACAATTATTCGGTTTTCGAGGTGCTGGATTCCTTGTATCAACGTCCGCAACGTTACGAAATGGAGTGGCTGCTGAAAACCCTTGGAAAAGACCGCTACGCCTGGAACGATTCTGTAAAAGTGGAAAGCGATCAAACCTTTGTGCCATCCAATAGTTTTGTAGTTACTGCATCAAATGATTCGATTCTAAGGGTTACTTTTCCGTCGAAGTATGAAGGCAAGTTCAATTTGGAATTCAAATCGAAACCCCTGTTCCCACGCCGGTACCTGGTAAAAATCAGAACACACATGGACTATGGCGGGATTTATGATATTTATATCAACGATCAATTGGTCAAAACATTCGATTATTACGATTTTGTGCGCACACGGGGAATCATCCAGAGTGCCGTAACCGGGGTTCGTTACATCCCCGAAGGCCGGTACAACAATTTCGATTTCTGGCTCGATAATATCACTGAATACGGCAGTGTTAACGTACGCTTTGAGTACAAAGGTCCCGGAAATGCACCCAACAACGGATTTATCATCGACTACATGGAATTTGTCACTGAAGCCATGCTTGGCGACATTACCAAACTCCCGTAGAACAACCATGATTTTATCAAAAATGGCATGATAATGAAACAACAGAACGAAATAGTGATCAACAGCAAAGATGCCCGCTTATGGTCAGTTACAAGCTTCACTAAAGCATGTTTCGAAAACCGTGCCGGCAGCAACAGGAACTCAACTATGCAAATCAGTTCAACAATGAATCATACACCACTTCACCAGATTTTATCACGCATTGTGTTTACGGTATCAGTGCTTATCTTCACTTTGTTTACCCTTCAGGCACAAGAATCACTTGTGGTTAACGGGACCATTGTTTCGCCTGAATTTGAACCGGTGCCTAATGTATCAGTGAGCGTTGAAGGTTCAACCGAAATGCCAGCTTTTACAAACGAAGCAGGTGAGTTCACCATCAATGCCCCTTCGGGAAATGTTTGGCTCAGCATTGCACCGGCTTCTTCCTACAAAAGAACCCGTGTTTTTCTGAGTGGAAGAACTTCACTGGTTGTAATGCTTACACCCAGGGACCTGATCAGTGGCGACGATGAAATTGTCATTCTCAGCCAACCTGCGCGGGTAAAAAACCTGCCCACTACTTTTTCAAACCTGGAACTGAACGAAATCAAAAAGTCCATCATCCCTTCCATCGATAAATTCATGCAGGGCCGTATGGCAGGGATACATGTCATCAACCAGTCGGGAACACCCGGAGCTGGCGCCATCACTTTTATCAGGGGGATCAACTCGCTGAATGCAACCACACAACCACTCTACCTGGTTGATGGCATCATGATGGAACCTCAGGGACTGTTTTCCACCCAAATTGATGGATACAGCTACAACCCATTGCTGGCCGTGAATCCCTTCGATATTTCCAATGCCACCGTTTTGAAAGACGGCGTCTATTCAGCCGCCTATGGTTCAAAAGCATCGAACGGCCTGGTGATGATATCAACCCTCGATCCCAGTGCCACCGAAACTTCTTTCGAAATTGATTACCGTCAGGGAGTATCACTCAAACCCGAACGCCTCATCAGTCAATTGAATGCGCAACAACATAAAACACTTGCCAATGAGTTGATCTATTCATCGGGGATGCTCGAAGAAGACATGGTGGAAGAATATCCCAACCTCTTCATCGAATCCGACGATCAGCGTTTTATTGATTACCAGCACGATACTTACTGGCAACCCTTCGTTTTTGAGAACACCACTTTCACCAACCTTAACATGAATGTGAAGGGTGGCGATGAAATTGCCCGCTATGGATTGTCATTCGGATATTACGGCAACAACGGGATCATCCGGAATACCGATTACGAAGGATACAACATGCGTTTTGTGAGTTTGGTGAACATTTACCGCTGGCTCAGGATGAATGCTTCGGTATCGTTCAATACCAGCAATTCCAACCTCAGGGAATCGGCCCGCAGCAAAGAAACCAGTCCCATCCTGACAAGTCTGGCCAAATCGCCACTGCTTAATCCCTATCAATACGATACTGATGATAAAGAAACCATGTTGCTTTCAGAGGTCGATGAATTTGGCGTAAGTAATCCGTTGGCCACCATTCAAAATTTTGAAGCCAACAATAAGAACTATCACATCATCACTTCGCTGGGTTTTGAAGTGGATCTGCCCCTGGAGCTTATCCTGCGTACCAACGTGGGCATCATTTACAATGCGCTCAAAGAAAAGATTTTTATGCCTAACCGGGGAATGGAATCCTACTACGACAAGGAAGCCCATAACGTGGCCAAGGCTTCAACCAATACTTTCAACGGGTTTAGCAACAATACCATGCTCATTTACAACAAAAAAATCGGATCCGATCATCAGATCAATTCAACCACCGGTTTCAACGTAATGAGCAATAAATACCAGTACGACTGGGGTATTGGCAAGAATGCCCACGAAAATGATGAATATCGCCGTCTTCAGGATGGAATCAGTAACCTGAAAGAAATGGGCGGTAACAACCGTAACTGGAACTGGCTTTCGTTCTACGAGAAAGTATCATATACCTATCAGGACAAATACCTGCTTACAGCTGTAGCCTCACTCGGCGGTTCATCGCGGATTGGTCGCGATGCAGCAAACACCATCCGTTTGTTCAACAATCCTTTTGGGGTATTCTATTCAGCCGGTCTGGGCTGGAGAGTTTCCAACGAAGCTTTCCTGCAGGAACAAAGCTGGATTGATGAACTGAAAATCAGGGCATCGTTTGGTCGGAACGGAAACGACGACATTGGTGAAAGCAACGCCACCAATTATTACAAAGCCGTGAAATACCGTGAAACAACCGGTGTTTTTCCTGCCACCATCCCTAATACAGCACTGACCTACGAAACAGTTGATAAGCTGAACGCCGGCATCGACCTTGCTCTTTGGGGAAACCGTTTCAGAACTACCCTTGATTTTTACAGAACAAACATCAGCAACATGCTTATTTACAAACCGCTGGAACCATACTTTGGCTACGATTACCGCCCTATGAATTCAGGGAAAATGGAAAATGTTGGCTGGGATGTTTACACTTTTGTTCGACTGGTCAATCACCGCAATTTCAAATGGGACATCGAAGCCACTGTTTCAAAGGCTAAAAACCAGATACTGGAAATTGATAACGATATTTTTGTGACCGAAATGAAAGATTATGCGATGGTGAACCAGGTAGGATCACAAGCCAACAGCTTCTATGGTTACCAGTACAATGGTGTTTATGCCACCAACGAAGCTGCCGCTGAAGCCGGACTAGTTAATGCCAAAGGATTGGCTTACCGCGGAGGCGATGCTATCTACGAAGATATCTCAGGCCCCGATGGCGTAGCCGACGGTTGGATCAATGATTACGATAAAAAAGCCATTGGCTCCTTCATGCCCGATTATGTTGGCGGGATTACCAATACCTTCACTTACCGGAACTGGTCATTGAGTGCCTTTGTACATTTTGTATCGGGCAATGAAGTGTTCAACTACCTCCGCTTTAAAAACGAATCAATGATCGACTTTGCCAACCAGAGCGCCCACGTGTTGAACCGCTGGCAATACGATGGACAGGAAACCAATGTACCACGTGCCGTTTGGAACGATCCTATCGGAAACAGCGACTTTTCGACCCGCTGGATTGAGGATGGATCCTACCTGCGCTTGAAAAACATCTCTCTGAGCTACAAAATCCCCAATGAATTCCTGGTATTCAAAAATGCTGAATTTTACATTTCGGCCTCCAACCTCTTTACCATGAGCAATTACCTGGGCTACGACCCGGAATTCTCGTACTCCTACTCACTGTTGGAACAAGGAGTTGATTTTGGTTTGACACCCACGCCACGCCAGTTCCTTGTTGGGATCAAAATAGGTTTATAATCATTTAAGAAAGAAAATTATGAAACGTGCCTGCAAACACATCGACAACAATCAGCAACCAATCAAAGAGCTGCCTGTTGAAATTACATCGGGCAAAAAGCTATTCCACCATATGAAAAAAGGATTCAATCTGCTGATCATCTTTTTCGCCATACTTTTCCTTGTCGGCAACCTCACTTCATGTGAGAAGTTTTTTGAACCCGACCAGGAAGTGACCCTTACCGAAGAACAGATGTACAGCGACTGGTACGAATACCGTGCCGCCATCATGGGTTTATACGGTTTACAGCAGCAATTGGTGGAACAGCTCTTGGTGCTGGGTGAATTAAGGGCCGATTTGCTGGAAATTACGCCCAATGCCGATGCCGATTTGGTGGAAGTTTATAACCTGAACATCTCGAAGGAAAACAAATATGCTTCTCCGCAGAATTTCTTCAAACTCATTGCAGCTACCAACCGGTTTATTGCCACACTGGAAGCTACTTATCCCGATGTACTGGACCCTTCAACACCGGTGAACAATTACGACCGGGTTTATGGCGAAGCACTGTGCATGAGGGCATGGGCTTATTTCAATGCAGTGAGAATATACGGTAAGGTTCCATTCATCGATCAGCGTATCAGCACCATCGATGAAATCAATGAGTTTATCAACTCACCCGGAACTTATACCGACAGTGTTTATGTTCGCTACGGCATTGACGGATACCACAACGACACCATCTACAACCAGCAGGTGGTCCTCGAAAAAAATTATTTCGATACCGAAAGAGTGATCCGTCATTTTACCCATGAACTGGAGACCAAAGTAAAGGCTGTGGGCGTGAACCATTACATAGAAAACGATGACAACACCTGGGAAGTAACCATTTGGAGCACCTGGAGTTACAACACGCTGATGGGGCACATGTACCTTACCCTGGGCGATTTGGCCAAAAGTGCCCATTATTTTGAAGAGGTCATTTACAATAACACAACGAACCGCCGTTACCAGATCGACAATGCTTTTGCCTACTCACAATGGGGAAACATTTTTTACAATGTCGATTCAAGGGAACACATTTATACCATCTGGTTCAACAAGGCCAGCCAACAACAAAACGATTTTCAGCTCATGTTTGAACCCTGGGGAGCTAACCAATTCATGTTGAAACCTACCCGCCAGGCTGTCCATAAATGGGAAACGCAATGGCGTGGAGCTGTTGTCCGCTATGATTATGTGATCAAGGACAGCACCAAAACCATGTCCCCCGGCCAACCCTCCGATTTTTACCGGGGTTATGGTGTATCGTACCTTTACACCCGGGGCACCAATTACCTGATTGCAAACGATTATTTGAAAATGTTGGAATACAAACGCCTCGAGGAAGAACGTAGCGTGGAAAGTATCATGGAAAACATGGACACCATTGTTACCAAATATTCGTTGTCAGGCGGATCCTACGATCGTGATGCCAATTACATCATCTACCGTGCCGGCGGTGTAAACTTATACCTTGCCGAAATTTACAATCATTGGGTATACGAAGATGCCAACGGTAATCCATCGCGTTACGTTCAAAATGCGCTCAACATCATCAACAACGGCAGTAACTTCGACATGAGTGAATCGAGGGTGCAAATGGGAATTCGTGGCCGCGTAGGACTTGGCAGTGGTGAAGCAGCATTTAAAATTACCGACATCACCTTCAGTTTTGACCCTTTCACCAACAAAGTAACCGGCTGGCGCGATTTAACCGGGAACCTTCAGGCCAAACAATATTTGCTCGAAGAAAACATCATGGAAGAAAGGGCCCGCGAACTTGCTTTCGAGGGTGAACGTTACTATGACCTGATGCGCGTGGCCCAACGCCGTGGCGATCCATCTTATCTGGCAAAAATTATCAGTGAAAAATTTCCTAACGGGAAACGCCAGATCATTTATAACCATTTATTGAATCCCAATAACTGGTACATCAATTATTTTGAGTAGATTAAATCATTGACTTTAAATACCTTCAGGGAATCCTTAAAACAGGATTCCCTTTTTTATTAAAAAAATTCAAAAAAAAAGTAGGGACAATACAGCTTTGAACGGATAGTGTTTGAATGAATCTTTAAAATACAGAAATCATGAAAACAAACACTTTAAGCATTTTTATCCTTCTGGCTATCACACTCTTTTCCTGCGAAAACATTGTTACGCCTGAGTTGTCGGATACCGACACCAACGAATTGGTTTTGAAATCGGCTGAAATTGCTGAAAACGACATCCTGATCGAGAGCGTATCGGATGAATTTGTTGTTGAGGCTGAATTTTTTGCCGAAATGGAAGGCTTGCTGAAACAACTGGCCAGGGTAAAAGGTGGTAAAAACCTCATGGAGGGTCACCAGGGTATGCGCTACCACGATGGCTTCGGACCCGCAGTTTCTGTCGATACAGCCGAAACTGGTTATCCCGTGGTCATTACCCTTGATTATGGCGAAGGCGTCGAATTGAGAAACGGCCGCATCATTACCGGGCTTGTAAGCATTGAGCTCTCGGCCCAACGTGGTACCGACGGTGCAATCCGTACCATTACCTATTCAAACTGTACCATCGATTCAGTAGGAATCAACGGCGTTGTGACAGAAACCTTTAACGGTGACCTGCTAACAATCCGTACCGTTAACAGCATCAGTGCTGTAACCTTTGTCATGGCCGATGGTACCGTCATCGAACGTGAAGGCACGCACACCCGTAACTGGTTGGCAGGACTTGACACACCTGAAGAGCGCGACGACGATGTAATCGAAATCACCGGCTCGGTCACTGCCCAAACTTCAAGCGGAAATACCTGGGCACGTAACATTGTTGAGGCCTTGATCAGGACCGGCGATTGTCGCCATCATGTGCAAGGTGTGGTTGAAATCTCACAAAACGGAACCCTTCTGGCAAGCCTCAATTTCGGCGACGGAGCCTGCGATAACCTGGCCACGATGACCGTAAACGGGGAAACCATCGAAATTGAATTACAAGACAGGAAACCAAAAGCAAACGTGGAAAAGTACCGTTCACAGGGGAAAAGAAACTAGTTCATTGAAAAAATTGATACGGGGACTTTGAGCTTAGTCCCCGTTTCTTCTTATCCAAAAATCGTTTACCTTTGGATAAGTTGTAAAAAAAAAAGCATTGGAAAAAGAGGCCTTCAGGGAGCTATTTGAAAGGTATTTCGACGACATCAGAAAATACCTGTTTTACCGTTCAGGAAACGAAGCGCTGGCTACCGATCTGGCCCAGGACACTTTTTTACGTATCTGGGAAAAGCAGATTGATGTTGATCCGCTAAGAATTAAAGGATTATTGCTGAAAATTGCCTCCGACCTTTTCGTTTCCTCTTATCGAAAACAACAAAGCTCCTTCAGTTTTTTCAAGCATTTTCAAGTCAACGAAAAATCACTGACTCCCGAAGACGAACTAAATTATCAAGAATTAAAAATTGCCTATGAAAAAGCTTTAGCAAGCATGCCGGAGAAACAGCGAACGGTATTTCTGATGAACAGGGTTGATGAACTCAAATACCACGAAATTGCCGATCAGCTGGGACTCAGTGTCAAAGCGGTGGAAAAAAGAATGGGCCTGGCCCTGGTCCATCTGAGAAAATTTATCAGAACCGGATCCAACGGAATCATTCTATTTTTCCTTGAATTACACAGGCTCATGAAACAGAAAAAGTGAAAACAAATCAAGCACATAACAAGCAACATTTTGCCGACCAACACAGCAAAAACTTTTTGGCAGGGGGAAAAATTTCCTGGTCGAAAAGTGCTGAAACGGTTTGGACCGAAATGGAACAGTCCATCCGGAACAAGCCGGAAGGCCGGGCAAAAATTGTGATGACAACACGTTTGCTGAGCATGGCAGCAGTGCTCTTACTGTTGGTTGGGCTGGGTTCCTTTTTCCGTTTTTATAAAATCAGCATCGAAACTCCTGCCGGTATGCACCAGCTGGCTACCCTCCCCGATGGCTCTACAATTGAACTCAATGCCGAATCGTCGCTGACTTACCATCCCTACTGGTGGCGTTTTAAACGGGAGCTGACTTTCAATGGAGAAGCCTTTTTCGAAGTTCAAAAGGGCAAAACCTTCACCGTGCATTCGGCCATGGGAACAACCCGCGTGTTGGGTACCAGTTTTAACATTTTGGCCCGCGACCAGATTTACCGCGTAATTTGTATCACCGGAAGCGTTCAGGTCACTTCCAAAACCCTCAACGAGGCCATCCTTAAAGCCAGGGAGAAAGCCGAAATCAAACCTGACGGAAGCATTGAGGTACATCACGAAGTTGAAACTTTCCAGGAAATTTCGTGGAAGGATAACATTTTTCTCTTTACCGCTGTTCCGCTTCACGAAGTTTTTCGTGAAATAGAACGCCAGTTTGGAGTGACCATTTTGGTTAACGCCAACAAACAGGTACTGTACACCGGGAACTTTTCGCGCAATCACAACCTTGAAGAAGTGCTGAGCTATGTTTGCCCGCCTTTTGGCCTCGATTTTCAACGAAAAGATCAACAGGAGTACCTTATTTTCCCCTTGCAGGAATGATCAGATCAACCCTTATCATATTGCTGCTGGCCCTTTCACTATCGGGACTTTCCCAACAGGTACCGGTGAAAATTGATGCCGGTAACCAGGCATTGAATGCCGTATTGATCCAATTGCGTGACCAATACGGTTTTCAGTTTTCATACAGCGAGAGTGAAGTTTCGAAATATAAAGTGAACCTGAAAGGTAGCTTTACCACAAAAGACGCTGCAGTGGATGCCTTGCTGAAAAACCTTCCGCTCCAATGGAAAAAACGGGGCGATGTATTCATCATTATTCCTGTAAAAAAACAGGACAAGCCCATTGAAACAGCTGCCTTGACCAGTATTTCAGGACGAATTGTAGAAGCCGGCACCTATGAGCCGCTTCCCTTTTCGCACATCCTCATCAACAACCAACAGCTGGTTTCCGACGTGATGGGTGGCTTTCATTACCTCGCATCGGCCGACAGCAGTTTTCGGGTACGCATTTCCCACCTGGGCTATCAACTGTACGATACCCTCTTGCTCGCTTCGGCCAACCAGCAATTCATCCTCTCACCTTCGAGCAAAACCCTGAATGAAATTACCGTTCAGAACAATCCCATCGAAAAAGCAACCCTCATTGGTGACCAGGGAGGAAAAATGAAAATAAACTACACCATTTCGAGATTCCTGCCCGGCCAGGGCGATAATTCAGTTTTCAATCTGCTTCGGCTGATGCCCGGTATCCAGGCTGCCGGTGAACAATCCACCGACCTGCTCATCTGGGGAAGTTATGAAGGGCAGAGCCAAATCACTTTTGATGAGTTCACTGTTTTCGGCCTGAAAAATTTTAACGACAACATCAGTGTGGTCAATCCCTTCATGGTAAAAAATATCGAAATTTATAAAGGAGGCTATGAGGCCCGTTACGGAAACCGCGTTGGTGGTCTGGTGAACATCAGCGGTAAAAACGGGAATATGCTGAAGCCTTCCTTTCATTTCAACATCAATCCCACCACGCTGAATGGCATGGCAGAAATCCCGCTGTTCAAAAAATCTTCGCTCATACTGGCCTACCGGCAAACCTATTACAACTTATATAATACCGACGATTTCAACATTTATGCCCCTACCCGGCCAGTTAGCGGAAAAAACATGGTCACCAACAGCAAACGTCCCATCCAGTTCGATTTGGATGTTTACCCCGATGATTACCGGTTCAGGGATCTCAACCTTAAATATACCATTCAGGGCCGAAGAGGTGATCAGTTTACCCTGAGTGCCTACCGGGGCGGCGACCATTTTGAGCTGGCTGCCGATGCTTCATTTCAAAGGGAAATCAGGTCGAAAAACTTTGGAAGCCGGAAAATTCCCATTGAATTGACCATCCTGAACACCGAAACTAATCAGCAAAACGGCTTGAGCCTTTTCTATGGAAAAAATTGGAACAATAAGCTGGTTACCCAGTTTATTGTTACCCATTCGGGCTTTTCTAAACAAACGTCTGATCTTATACAGTCAGAGAGTACCGACAGTCAGTTGACAAGCAAACTCGAAAGAAGCAATCTTTTAAACAGTGCCATTGACAACAACCTCAGGATCGAAAACAGTCTGCCGGGTAAAAATGGGGTACAAACCGATTTTGGTGGCGGGTTCTATCAGAACGTGGCCAGTATTCAGCACAACAATTCCTTTATGGATGCCACAAGCCTTGATTCAGTGATCAATTTTAGCCATCACAGGGCTTTCCTGTACTTCCAGCAAGGAAGGCCAATTGGTGATAAGTTGAAAGTGAAGGCCGGAGCCAGGGTCAATTATCTGACAAACACCAAGCAATTGATGATCGAACCACGCATACAGGCTACTTTTCCGGTAAGCGATAACCTGAAATTGAATGCTGCCTGGGGCATTTACAGGCAGTTCATGTACAAAATGACCAGCGTCGATCGCGAAAATAATTATACCAGTCTTTGGGTAACAGCCAACAATCGTTTTCAGGTACTCTCGGCCATGCATTGGGTAGGTGGGATGAATTATTTCAAGAACAATCTAAGCATCAACTTAGAAGCTTATTACAAAACCACCGGAAATTTAACCCAAAGGGTGCTGGAAAGCCGTTGGGTAAAGGGTGAGATCGTCAACAATTATGAATTGTATCGTGGCGATGCCAAAACCTGGGGAATCGACACCTATGTGAAAAAGGAATACAGGGGACATTCCATCTGGACATCGTATTCTCTTAGCCAGGCCCTTGAGCGGTTTGCACCCGCGGGAATCAAGGCAACAACTTATACGGCAGCTCCTCACGACCAGCGGCATGAATTCAAAATAGCGGCGTTGCTCAATTTTGGGAATTTCTATCTTTCAGGAAATTACGTGTACGGATCGGGGATGGAAATTCTGCGAAAAGTGTTTGCCGATGAAACCAACAAGGTCAGCTACCATCGTTTCGATGCTGCTTTCACCTGGCGCTTTGGAAAAGAGAAACTGCAAGGCGAAACCGGACTTTCGGTGCTCAACGTGTTCGACACCCAAAACCTGAAATACGCCAACATCAAAAACATCCGCATCAGCCAGGAGCTGGGTACAGTAAGGGTCTATACCGATGCCGTTCCCTTTACACCCATCTTGTTTTTAAAGATGAGCTTCTAGAATCCTAATCTACCATTCTGCCCTTCAGCTGTCTTACCGCTTTGATTAAACTTTTCATTAAAACTTGCGTTTCATTTATTCATCTTCAAAATTCGACACAATGGAACTTGCTGAAGTAATGAAGTTTCTGGAAGCGCACGGCAGTGAACAAACTAAAAAAGTGCTGAAACGCCATGGAGCAAAGGAACCCTTTTTCGGGGTAAAGATAAGTGACCTGAAAGTGCTTCAGAAGAAGATCAAAAAGGACCACGAGCTGGCACTGAAACTGTATCAAACCGGAAATGGGGATGCCATGTACCTGGCAGCATTGATTGCCGATCCATCCCGCTTTACCCCCGACATACTGAACGAGTGGGTGGAACAGGCCACCTGGTACATGGTGAGCGATTACGCAGTGGCATGGATGGCTGCTGAAAGCCCTTTCGGACTCAGCCTGGCTCGCGAATGGATCCGATCCAATAAAGAGTTCATTGCTTCGGCAGGATGGTTTTCCTACGCTTCCGTCCTTGCCATTCGGCCCAATGAAACACTCAATCTGGATGAAATTCGTGCTATGTTGGAGTACATAACAGACAACATTAACGATGCTCCCAACCGTGTACGTTATGCCATGAACAATTTTGTGATTGCTGCCGGTTCATTCGTGCCGGCGCTTACCGATGAGTGCAAAGTGTATGGCGACCTGCTGGGAAATGTGGAAGTCGACATGGGTGAAACCTCCTGTAAAGTACCACACGCACGGCAGTACATCGAGAAAGTAGAAGCAAAGGGGCTGATTGGAAGAAAGAAGAAACGTGCGCTGTGTTAAAGGGCCAGCTTTTTCAGTAATTTATTCATGCCTTTGATCAATCCCTTCTCAATTACCTGATAATCTTTAATCTCCTGCCCGGCATACAGGAACATCAGCGAGATCGTTTGCTGCCTGCCGCTAAGTTGTTCCAAAAATTCGTGCTTATTTAATCGATAAGCCTCGCGCATTCTGCGACGGATCAGGTTCCGGTCAACAGCATGTTTGAAACGCCTTTTTGGAACGGCAAAAACTACTTTTGCAGGTACTTTGGAATCATCGTCAGTAAGCCTGTAAATCACTTTCACAGGAAACTCAAACAAGGTTTGTCCCCGGGCAAACAATTGCTCAATTTCCGTCATGCTGCAAAGGCGTTCCGATTTGTTGAATGTGTTCCTCATGCTCATGAATGTGACAATTTTGCGAAGATACAATACAAATGACTGATTGACGAATGACTACACCCTTAAATAAAAAGAACCGCCCAACTTTCGTAAAGCTGAGCGGTTCGGTTATTCTTGTAGCAAAATAATACTTAGTCGGCTAACGAGTAACGGAGGAATCCGGTTACTGTCAGGTTTTTATCAGCACTTTGCAGGTACTGGCGAACAGTCAGTTTGTTGTCCTTGATGAAAGCCTGGTTCAGCAGCGTACTTTCTGCGAAGAATTTTTGGAGTGCACCCTGGGCAATTTTGTCCAGCATGTTCTCGGGTTTTCCTTCCTGGCGGTACTTTTCTTTGGCAATCTCCAGTTCTTTGGCGATTACATTTTCCGGCACATCGTCTTTATCAACGGCAACAGGGCTCATGGCAGCAGCCTGCATGGCTACATCCTTGGCCACTTGTTCGTCCAACGACTGGTTGAATCCAATAACGGTAGCCACCCTGTTTCCGGGGTGAATGTAAGCAATGAGTGATTCAGCTTCGATCATCTCGAAGTAACCCAGTTGCAGTTTTTCACCAATGATACCGGTTTGTTCGGTTACATGATCGGCCAGTGAACGGCCATCCATCATCAAAGCTTTGGCTTCGTCGAGGTTTTTGGCATTGCTGGCCAAAGCCACATCGAGCATGTTGGAGGTCAACTGAACAAATCCTTCATTTTTGGCAACAAAATCGGTTTCGCAATTGAGCACAATGATACCGGCTTTTTTACCAACAACCCGTCCAAGAACAACACCTTCGGTGGCATCGCGGTCGGCACGTTTGTTGGCAATTGCTTTTCCTTTTTCACGGATAATCTGGATGGCAGCATCGAAATCACCGTTTGCACTGGTAAGGGCTTCTTTACAGTCCATCATACCAGCACCTGTTACTTTACGTAACTTCATTACATCTGCAGCAGAAATAGCCATAGTTTATTTTTTTTCAAAATGAATGGTCAATAATTATACTTCCTCTTCGTCAGCAATAGCCTCAGGGTTTTCTGATTTCTTTGCTGGTTCCGATTTTTTGGCAGAAGCTTTTCTTGCTTTAGGCTTGGCTTCTTTCTTTTCAACGGTATCCTTTTCGCGCTCCGATTTGCGTTCGCCCAAACCTTCTTTGATGGCTTCACACATTTCACCTACAATCAGGCTGATGGATTCAGAAGCATCATCGTTGGCAGGTATGATGAAATCGAGGCCTGAAGGATCAGAATTGGTATCCACCATGGCAAACACGGGGATGCCCAAACGCTGAGCTTCGCGCACTGCAATTTTCTCTTTCATCACATCAACAATGAAAAGGGCAGCAGGCAAACGGGTGAGGTCAACAATTGAACCCAACACTTTTTCGAGCTTTGCACGTTGACGGGTAATCTGCAGTTTTTCACGTTTCGACAGGTTGTCCCAGCTACCATCTTTCTGCATCTTGTCAATCGATGACATTTTCTTAACAGCTTTCCGGATGGTGGGGAAGTTGGTGAGCATACCACCGGGCCAGCGCTCGGTAACGTAAGGCATTCCTACTTCAGTAACCATGTCGGCTACTATTTGCTTGGCCTGTTTTTTGGTGGCCACAAACAGGATTTTGCGTCCCGATTTGGCAATTTGCTTGATGGCTGCAGCAGATTCGTCAATTTTAACGGCTGTTTTCTGCAAATCAATGATGTGGATCCCGTTTTTCTCCATGAAAATGTAAGGAGCCATGTGGGGATTCCATTTGCGCTTAAGGTGTCCGAAGTGTACACCGGCTTTCAATAATTCTTCGAATTGTACTTTTGGCATACGATCAATTGTTTACATTCTGTAGGATCAATCCACAGGTAGCCCCGGCAAACAGAATAAATCCGTGAACGGGAGTCCGGTGAATTTAGATACTAAACAAAATTGTGTGATACAAATAATATTAACGTTTTGAGAACTGGAAGCGTTTGCGTGCTTTTGGCTGACCGGGTTTCTTCCGTTCCACTTCGCGTGGATCGCGGGTCATAAAACCAGCTTTCTTCAGTTCCGATTTGCTTTCAGGATCGATTTTCACCAGTGCCCTGGAAATGGCCAGGCGCAAGGCTTCGGCTTGTCCGTTAAATCCACCGCCGTCGAGGTTCACTTTGATGTCGTACTGTTCAGCTACATTGAGCAGTTTCAGTGGCTGAAGTACAACATATTGAAGGGTTTCCTGCGGAAAGTATTCTTTCAGTTCGCGGTTATTGATTGTGATACCGCCTTTGCCGTCTTTCACATAGATACGGGCAACAGCAGCTTTCCTTCTACCTAATGCGTTTACTACTTCCATTATTTAATGCTGTTTAAGTCAATGATTCTGGGTTGTTGAGCTTCGTGCTGGTGAGTTGGCCCAACTACTACTTTTAAATTTCTGAAAAGTGCGCTACCCAGTCTGTTCTTGGGAAGCATTCCTTTGACGGCTTTCTCAACCAAACGCTCGGGATATTTTTGCAGAATTTCACCGGCTGTTTGAATGGTTTGCCCGCCCGGATAACCAGAATGGCGAACATATTCCTTGCCATTGATTTTATTGCCGGTCAGCAATACTTTTTCAGCATTAATCACAATTACATTGTCGCCGCAATCAACATGGGGAGTAAAATTCACTTTGTGCTTACCCCTGATGATTTTAGCTACTTTGCTTGCCAAACGACCCAATACTTGTCCTTCAGCATCTACAACAACCCACTCTTTTTTAACGGTGGCGCTGTTGGCCGATACAGTTTTATAACTTAATGTGTCCACTTGTATTACAAGTTTTAAATATTCCTAATAAAATTTCGACTCGCTTTATTACGAAGTGTCGCCTGAATTTTACTGATCGAAAAGTCACTAAGCGTCAGTTTGTTAATAACTTTCGTTTAACCTTTCTCTGTCAGCAAATTACCACCTCGCGAGATCGTTCATTAATCGGGACTGCAAAAGTATTTTCTTTTTTTGTAAAAACAAATGGTTTGAGAAAAATAATAGGGTATTAATCAGTAGGGTTAGTTAAAAAAGAACTTCCCGTGTTAAAGTTGTTTTGTTTCATAGGTTTTCTCCCTTTCTTCGGCTTTTTCGATCCATGCAGGCAGTACTTCTTCCAGGAAACGCTTCCGGTTTTGGTCCAACTGATCCATGTCGAGCCCTATGAACTCCTGTGCCTTGGCTTTGGTAGCAATGTCGGGATAAGGGATTTCCTGGTTATGACCCAGCGAAGCCAGTAAACGCGACAGTTTTAGCCGGGCTTCCTGACCAATGGCCATTCCTCCTGAAATAATACGCGCCGATTCGACCGGGGCATGAAAGGCTGAAGCATGACTGGCAGCTACATAATCCCAGCGCCATTGCGCATGACGGATGTCGGTAAGTATGGGGGCCATTTGTGCTTCGCTGGCTCCCAGTTCCCAGGCTTTTTGGGCTTCAACATGTGCCCTTACCAGTATTTCTTCGAGCTTGTATTTGTTTTCAATCAGCTTGTCCTGACGTTCATAAACATCTGTGATGAGCTTCGCGGTTTCTTCGCGGTGACAAACCTGGCAGGAGTTGGCCACGTTGTTGAGGGGACTCTGCACATGATGATCGGTGAATTTTTGTCCGCCTTCACTCATGTAAGGCATGTGGCAGTCGGCACACGAAACACCACGACTGGCATGGGTACCCAATTTATAAAGTTCGTAATCGGGGTGTTGGGCTTTCAGCATGGGCGCTTTGCTCAATGAATGGGTCCAATCCGTAAACTCAATGTTATCGTAATACTGCTCCATGGCTTCAACGGTCATGCCATTGTCCCAGGGAAAGGTCAGGTATTGCACGCCTTCAACCTTCTTCTTGTTAAAATAATATTCAACATGGCACTGGGCACAAACCAGGGAACGCATTTCCTGATGCGACGATTGGGTAATGTCGAGCCCCTGTCTTTCAAAGGCCTCTACCAGGGCCGGTCGCGAAATGCGCAGGTTCATGGTTGTAGCATCGTGACAGTCGCCACAACCAATGGCATTCACCACCTCATGTCCCTTGGATTCAAGCGTTCCTTTGTAAAACTCGGCTACGCCAATTTCATTCATCAAGCGGGGAACATCGGGGCTCTTGCAGGTCCAGCAGGTATTGGGCTGTATGCTGGGTTTTCCGTCAACGGGCGTACCAATACGCAAGGTATTCCTCACATCATTGACAGCATTGGCATGTCCTCTGGACTGATTGTAGTCGCGCGAGAAAGCATAGCCTGCCCAAAGCACCACCATGCGCGGACTTTCTTCCAGCATGTCAATTGTAGCCGAGCCCTGGTGTTTACTGCGAAAGGTAGTATCGGCAGTTTTACGATACGATTGATACTGACGGGGAAAGTTTTGTCCCCAAACCTCGTTCCGGGGTTCAAACTGCCCGTATGCCACCTGCGGGGTGTAAACAAACACCGACTCGGCCCTGCGTTCTATGATACTGGAAGCCAATAGCCCCAGCAAAAATACAACAATGATGGTGGACAAAAACAGCAGCCATCCTACAATGGGTTTATTTTTAATGATTTCGTTGATAGGTTTCATGATGATATCAGTTTAATTTTTTTTTGTTTCGTTCAACATGCGCCTCATCCAGGCAGGGACAGGACTTTCAGGAACCGGCACCCTGGCATAGGGCACACTCGATAGGCTGTTGACCCTTCCATGTGGGGTTTCGCGATGACACTCCCAACATTTGCGGTCGGTTCGGTGACTGGCAAAATCGGGCAAGTTGGCCATACGAAGGTCGCTGGTTAACAGGTGCTCGTGGCAGCGTACACAATTGTTGTGTACCACTTCGCGCCCGGCTTCGTGGATGAAAATGACCTGGGGTTCCAACCTGAGTGCAAACATGTAAGAATGCCGTGTCCCATCCTTCGCCTTGAAATAATATTTGTTGAAAACATTGTTGTGTGGCACATGACAATCTACACAGCTTGCCCGTTCGCGATGACTGCTGTGATTCCAGGTAGCATATTGGGGAGCCATCACATGACAGTTCATGCAGGTTTCGGGTTTGTCAGACAGGTACGAAGGTGCTTTGGAAATCTTAACAACAAAGGCCCCGATCCCAACAAAAATACCCATGATGATGATCACAGGAAATTTCCACTGTTCGGGCGGGAGAATTTTCCGGAGTAGCTTCATAATTATGGTTTTTGGTTTTCTGTTACAAGTTATTACTGTCCAATTCAAGAATCAAGTTCCCTTGCTTACTTTTCGAAATAAAGAACGCTTATTTGGAGTACCCGGATTGTCACCAATGTTACAAGTCATATAATTTTGTTCAATTATTGATACAAAAATCGAATCAAAAAAAATGTTTACTGACAGGGATTAAAAAATTTACAAACGTTTGCCGCATGTTGCTTTTTGTTTCATTTTGATTTATCTTGAAAGCAATTTTGTATTATTTGAAAAGAGAAAACTCCAAAAAAAACCAAAACCATTTTCCAAATGCGACAACCACAATTGATCAAATCGGGGCACATTGACATTGTTTACCTCGATTTTTCTGAGATTAAAAAGAAAGAAGACATTTTGGCCCAAATCGAAGTCTTTGGTCATTACATCAGAAAGCAACCGCTCCACTCGGTTTACACGCTCACCAACCTGGAGAACATGTATTTCAACACCGAAATTTACAATCATTTTACAGCTTACGTAAAGGAGAACAATCCTTACATTAAGGGCAGTGCTGTAATCGGGTTAAAGGGAATGATGCAGATTTTTTACAAAAGTTTCATCAAACTTACAGGCCGGAACGTGAAGGTATGCAGTTCAAAAGAAGAAGCCATCGCTGAACTATCGAATCAGATGGCTGTACCAGTTTAAAGAATGAGCCGCTCTGTTACAGGGCGGCTCATTTCTAATTGACTTAGTTGATTTTAATTTCTCTGGGTGGAAGTGGTTTCACTTCTTCACGCTTGGGCAATACAATTGACAAGATCCCATTTTCATAACGGGCAGAAATTTTATCACTCAGCACATGCCCCTCGGGCAGGCTGAAAGAGCGCTGGAACGATTGATAACTGAATTCCTTGCGGCTGTATTTGCCTTCATTTTCAGTTTTTTCCTGCTTCCTTTCTGAGGAAATGGTGAGCAGGTTGTTTTCAAGTTTCACCTTGAAATCATCTTTTTTCATTCCGGGTGCAGCCACCTCAATTTCAAACTTATCATTGTCCTCCATTACGTTGATGGCCGGGATGGTCGTATCGGTATTGGAGAAATTGAGGTTGTTCCAATCCATCAGATCCCTCGAAAAAAAACTATCTAACATCGAAGGGAAAGATGGAAAAAGCTGATTGTTTCTTTTTACAATGGTCATGGCTAAATCCTCCTTCAATTTTTAGTGATCGTTTTTAAAAATCATTGTCGAAAGGATTTGATCAAACGAGATGCCAGAGGTTTTAGGGTGAAGGCTTGTCAGTTTCTGCAGACAAGCTGAATCAAAATAATGAAGTTTTGACACTCATTATCATGATATTGCGACATTTTTTCAGTCAAGGTACGCTCATTCGTTGGAGTAGCTGATTGGGGATTTGGACTGTTCATTTTCGGGTTTCAAATAATGTTAGAAAATCATTACGAAAACAAATTATCAGAAAACACCCGTTTGTTGCTTTAAATAAAAAGTTATCTTTGCAGCATTATTACAATTTGACATGAACGCATTGAACAACACTTTTTTTTACTTTTATTATTATTTCGGATCAAAATTCGGAATCGTATAATTGTGTGTTGTTAAATGAAAAGATACAAAATATAGGGTTCCGAAAACGGAGCCCTTTTTTTTTACCAACAAAGAAAAAATGAAAGTAAGCATTGTAGGATTGGGACTGATTGGCGGATCGATGGCCAAAGACCTCCGACGAACCGGCTTTGCCACCGAAATTATTGGGAT
>JAFGVJ010000099.1 GCA_016938055.1 Prolixibacteraceae bacterium | reverse complement strand
TTTAAACTCTTGTTTTTCATCTTGTATTTTTTGCAAATAAAGCAGAAGGTTTTGACAATTCAAAACAATTTGCCCTGAAAAAATGATTAATTGTTTTTCTGATAATGATCTGCGTATTGATTCTTAAGTATTTTGAAATGGCATTTCAATGTAAAAGGTTGATCCTTTTTCAGGTACTGAATCGAACCAAAGCTTCCCGTTCAGTAATTTGACCAGGGAAGTGCTGATGGTTAATCCAAGTCCGGTTCCCTCGCTCATGGGGTCAATCTGATAAAAGCGGTTAAAGATTTTACTTTTGTGCTCATCGGCAATACCGATTCCTGTATCTTTTACATATAAAATCAGTTTGTTGTCAACCGGATTGATGAAGTAGCCCAGTTCAATATTTCCCGATTTGGTAAACTTGAAGGCATTGTTCAGCAGGTTGTTAATGGCCTGGATGAGCTTGTCTTCGTCGGTAATCAGTACATCTTTCCCATCGGGCAGCATGCTTTTCACTTCAAACTTGATGGTACTGGTTTTATCGTGTGCCTGATAATAGCGAGCCAGGTTATCGACCATCTTGTTCACGTGGCATTTCTTCACATTCACATCGAACTGGTTGGCATCAATTTTGGCCAGGTTGATCATATCGTCGATCAGGTGCAGCACCTGTTCGGTATCTTTTCTGATAATATTGATAAAGTTTTCTTTTTCCTCGGCCTGTAATTCTTCTTCGGATAAAAGGTTGGCAAAGCCTACAATGGTGTTGAGCGGAGTCCTGATTTTGTGGCTCATGTTGCCCAGGTACGATGATTTCATTCTGTCCGATTCTTCAGCTTTTTCTTTGGCTTTGATCAGCTCCTGCTGTACTGCAATGCGTTCCGAAATGTCTTCGAGCAGGCCAATGAGTTGCTTGGGCCGGTGATTTTCATCTCGCTTGGAAATGAGTATGGAAGCGCTCACCCAGATGAGTCCTCTTTCGGGATGTTTCACCCTGAATTCAGTTGCCAGCGTATCTTTCACCGCATTTTTCAGGGCTTCAAACTGATCACTTACTTTTTTCCGATCCGATTCGTATATGTTGCTGATGATGTTGGTTCCCTTGTGTTTGTTCTCACCAAAGGTAAGAAAGTCCCAATCACGATCGATTGAAATCTGATCTGTTTTAAAATCATACTCGCAAAAGGCCATGCCGGAATTTTGAACAGCCAGGCTCAATTTTTTCTTTTCTTCGGCCAGTTTATCCTGCAAACTTTTGATTTCACTTAAATCGACAAAGGTATCCATGATGACTTTCCGTCCATCCATCATCATATGGGTTGAAGTACGTAAGATGGTAACATCCTGTCCTTTGGAGTTGATCAGTGTACTTTCAAATCCTTCGTTGCCGGCTGGCAAGTTTTCGACAGGTGCCAGGAAATTGCTGACCACATTTCCATTTACTGCATCCTCGGGTGCTTTAATCAGCTCGCAGGCATAGGGGTTCGTGGTGACAATGATGCCTGAATTCTCTTCGGCAATAATGATGCCCACCTGGGCCTGTTCAATGATGTGCCTTTTAATGCTTTCACTGGCCTCGAGCTCTTCGTTTTTACGGTGATAATCATCAATCATACGGGCTACGTCACCCATTTCGGTGCTGACTTTCACCAGGGGTTGTATGGCTTCAGAATCACCATGTTGGAGCGAAGTTGAGATTTTTTTCAAAGGTGAAATCACCCAAACTAACAGGAAGATAATCAGAAACGCCAACACAATCACCATGGATCCTGTCATGAGCCACTTATCAGCACTATTGGTGCGGTGCCATAGTGAAAGGAAGGGCAGGGGGAGCTCCACGTTGAGTGTTGCTACAGACTGCTGTTGGTAGCCTTTCAGATCACGGATAATGCGTATGGTTTTGTCATCGACGTCGGCCAGTTTTTCGCTGGCAGGGACAATGCTGATGACCGAGTTGTTAATGGTTGATTCATATTGATCGATCCATCGTTGGTCCATCAGTGAAGCCATCACAACATATCCATTGAATTCTTCATCGCTGGTACCCACCCGGGCACTATGAAACAGTACAATTCCCTGTTCGGTTTCAGCATAAAAACCATTCATCTCCCTGTTTGGAAAGGTATTGGCCATTTCACCTGTTGGAACAGGTAAATCATTCACTGCCAATGATCTGATGGTTTTAAAGTGAAAGAGATCACCATTGGAAGTGAAAAACCAAACGGCATCAACCTGGTTGTAATCCAGGATATCGTCGTGCAGATAATTTTCAGTGAAATAAGTATCAGGGGTTTCGTTTTCCAGAAAGTAGCTTGATGATCCGTCGGTGCAAATGTCGGAAAGATAGGACGCAATGCCAATGCCGTATTTGTCGGGTGTCAACATTTTGTCTACTTGTACATCGTATTCACTTCGGATCGATTGCTTGATCAAATCAAATTCTTTTACGGTTTTGATTTGAAAAATGGTCACACCGATAAAGACCAGGGCCGATATGCCAATGATCAACCAGATAAAACGTGAAAGAAGTTTCATATTCTCAGGGTCTTAGAATTCAAAAGTAAGGTATTCATCAATTGTTGTGCTTTTCGGCTTACAATTTAACGATTTCAACGGTAAGGTAGTAAAAACATCACAACAATAAAAGTGCAAAGCAAGGGGAAAATTCTTACTTGGCTGGAAATGAAGCCATATATTCGGTAAATAATCCAGTTCAGCCTGGATTACATGATCGCAATGCTACCCATATATGTAGCAAAAAATCAATGATTTAATGGTTGGGGAGAGTCATTATTTCCTGAATGCTAAAACAGTTCAGATTGCATATTTTTCTGGTATGCAGCTTCCATCAGCAGGAAGAAAGCTTGTCCCTCGGTAGCTCTGCCAGGTTGATCAAACCATGGTGCTCCGCAAACACCCTCTACAAAACCATGTTCATCCACTTTGGAATGAGCTGCATAGCGCATCAGGTTGGCAGTTTCGAGCTTTTCTTTTCCAA
>JAFGVJ010000098.1 GCA_016938055.1 Prolixibacteraceae bacterium | reverse complement strand
TCAAGATTAATTAAACCACCTTTAATACTTCGATTTCAATTCCTGATCCTCTTATTCTTTTCCACATGTTTATTTGCCAACGCTCAAGCTTTGGTAAATGCTGATGGCACGGTAAAATTAGCCGATGATTTGAATATTAGTTTAAGCGGAGAGGTGTATCCCGATGCGAATAATACCGGATATATTGGGATTTACGGCCAACAGTTTTATGAGATCAGGGGACAGACCCATTACTCAAATGCAGATATTGTTACTTCTGATAGGAGGTTAAAGGAGAACATCAGGCTCGTTGAAAATCCCTTAATGAAACTATTGTTGCTCAACGGTAAAAAATATGATTTCATTGCCGACAGCTCAGATACTTTTGGAACCATGAAAGAACAGACCCATAAGATGGGATTGAAAAAGGACCGTTTAGGACTTTTGGCCCAGGATGTTCAGGAAATCTTACCCGAAGCTGTCATTTACGATGCTGAAATCGATCAATATTACATTGATTATTATGCCATTCTAACATTAAGTATTGAAGCTTTTAAAGAACAGCAGAATGAACTATTACAACTTTCATTAAAACTAGAATCATTGAAAAAACAATGATCTAACGATAAGTAACAACTACTAAAAAATAATATCATGAAAAATCAAAATTCAATTAAACATATAGGAATGCAATTAGTTGCAATTATTATATTAACAATTCTAATTGCCTCCCAATCAATGGCACAGATAACCATCAATACCAATGGACAAGTAAGACTGGCCGATGATTTAACCGTAAGAAGATACAATAATGTAACACTTCAGGTTTTACCCGATGCCAATAATACGGGTTATATTGGAATTTTAGGAACTCAATTTTTACAGATTAGGGGACAATACCATTATGCCACACTAACATTACTTCAATCAGACAAAAGACTAAAAGAAAACATTAGGGATATTGAAAACCCTCTGGATAAAATACTGAAGCTTGAAGGAAAAAAGTATGATTACATTCCTGAAAGCTCCGATACTATTGGGACTGAAAAGGAGAAAGCGCAAAAAGCTAAGATGAAAAAAGACCGGTTAGGGTTTATTGCGCAAGAAGTTAAAGAAATTATCCCCGAAGCTGTAGTTTACGAAGAGGACGAAGACCTGTATTATTTGGAATACAATGCCATAATACCGGTAATTGTTGAGGCTATAAAAGCACAACAAACCCAGATTGACCAAATGAGTGAAGAGATTGAAAAGTTATCTCAAAAATCAAAAGAGAAATCAGCCACAATTGATGATGCCGATCAAAGCGATATGCAAGAAGCATCGCTGCAACAGAACGTTCCTAATCCATTCAGCCAAACAACACGGATAGGAATGTACCTGCCAAAAGAAATAACAAACGCTATGTTGTACCTTTACAACATGCAGGGTTTACAAATGCAACAATTCATGGTTCATGAGAGAGGCTATACTGTTGTTACCATTGAGGGTAAAACATTACAGCCAGGAATCTATATTTACTCCCTTGTTGCCGATGGCAAAGAGGTGGATACGAAAAAGATGATCTTAACGCAATAAAGGAAACACAATGAAACGAATATGTTTTATAATCCTAATCACAATTGCAGGCATTAGTTCAATATTTGCTCAGGAATATTCCTTCCCGCTCTATTTTGAAGACAGCGCCGGAAATAAGGATACTCTGTGGTTTGGGTTTGATGAAAATGCCACAACAAACATTGATGAACAGTTAGGTGAAGTAAATATCATTGGGGAACCTTATGATTCTTCCTTATGCTGCTTTTTCACCGATGCAGCAACCACATCAGGATCATCTTACATTGAAATAGAGTACCCACTGAATCCCACATTTATGACAAAAAAACAATATGTTACAAATTATTGGGATGTATTTGAGATAGGGATCATTAACCATAATTGGCCATTAAAGATTTATTGGAAGGAGAATATGTTTGATGGATTTACTTATGGATATGATGAATGGTTTCAATATAGTTCCTTTATTTTAACCAACTGGGTTCCTCCTGGGTGTTGGTTTGATTGTGGCGGTTATTCTGAGCATTGGCCCAATGTAAAACCATATACAGATATGCAAACTGATACTTCGGTTATTGTTTATGCTAATAATTTTGTGAAATACACCACTGTTTCTATCAACGATTCTATTAGTTTGTTATACCTGGCATTTATACAAACAACTGGAGTTGATGATTTGGAAGCTACCGATTTTTGGTGTTTCTACCAAGCTGAAAATTATTCTATTCAGGTGAATTACCATGGCAATATTAACCAAATTGGGTATTGTATTTTTAACATGCAAGGACAACTGGTTACAAGATCGTTTTTAGAAGCGAACAACTCATCGACCTTTCAAATCCCCTTCGATAGATTCGCTGATGGAATCTATATTGTTCATCTTTTCGATGAAAATACGGGCAAATCAATTGCAAAAACAAAAATTTTAAAACAATGAAAATAAGATATCTTATAATTTCATATTTCTTCGCAACTCAAACGGCGAAGGTGGTTTTGACACCTCAACAAATTCTTACCATATTCAGAATATGATAAACGGTTTAAACAGCATCTATTCCAAATATTTAATCGAGCATAGAAGGGATTCCATCCCTCAAAAGGATGGAATCCGTATATTGACCTATAATATTTGTCCTTAATAAAAATGTTTCATGAAACCAATATCTATTCTATTTTTAATAATCACATTATCAACTGGTTTATGTTTTGCACAAGGCATAGTAGTAGAAGATCGAATCTGGAGTGAAGCTATCTTTGGTAGCGAGGGAAATAGTATATCTACAACACATTACAAATTCTGTGGCGACACCATTGTGAATCATAAAACATACAAACATGTTTGTGTTTCATGGTCGTTGAATTCTAATAAATGGCAGCACTTTAACGACATGATCAGGGAGGACAGCTTAAGGGTATATAAGGCCAATATCAAAGGAAAAGAAACCTTGATCTATGATTTTAACCTGAAAAAGGGAGAAAATTTTTTTGACGAAAAACTTGATGAAGCATTTGTGGTCGATTCTGTAGTTTTCAGGGAAATTCAAGGAAACAAGCTCAAACACATTTATCTGTCACTTCAGGCTTCACTTTTCATGGTTTGGATTGAAGAAATTGGTTCTTATCATGGCGTTTTCAATCGTTATGATAATTCGGGGGGTGATGTTGTGCTTCTGTGTGTTGAAGAACACGGGGAAATGTTATACATCAATGAACAGTTTGATACTTGTGAATTGAATGGTACCTACACCAACAACAGGGAATTACCGCTGCTTGAACTTACAGTAAAATGTATTCAAAATAATCTTGTAATGGTTCAAAACAGGAGCAATACAACAGGACTTATCACCTTTTATGATCTCAAGGGGAAGCTCGTTTTAAAAGAATCAGTTGAAACAGGAACAACACAACTATGCTTGCCTAATTCCGGCCTGTTCATTTATCGTTTCCAAAGAGAAAACGGGCAAAGCCAAAGCGGAAAGATTGTGATTTTATAAAAACTACCTCTTCCCCGAGCGGATCACCACAAAGGCGCCTCCAATAAAGAGCACGGCCCCCAGCCATACCAGCGGGGAAAACTTTTCGTGGGCAATCCATGGCACATTGAAAAACGAGAAGGCGGCCATGGCCAGAAAGGTGATGATGGGATTGTTGATGATGATGGTGCTGACCTTGTTGGCATCAAGGTATTTCAGGGCTGCGGTCATGCCCCCGTAGGCAATCAGGGTATTGGCGCCCAGAAACAGGAGCATGCCCCACCAGCCTATGGACAGTGAAGCCAGGTTTTGAAAATTGGCCAACGGCAAATACAACAGCGCCGGCAAGCCAAACAGGAAGAGGTTCAGCGTTTGGGGCGGGTAGCTTTTCACCAGCTGTTTCTGAAATACAGCATAGGTGGTCCAGGCCACGGCGCCCATCAGGGTGAGCAGCACCCCCTTGTTGAAGTTGTCGGGGGTAAAAAACATCCCCTTCAGTTGTTGGCTATAAAAGAGGGCAAAACCTGCCAGCACAATGGCAAAACCAATCAACTGCCGTTTCCTGATTTTTTCCTTGAACAACAAAACCCCCGAGATGGCCAGCAACATCGGCCCCACCTGGATCACCACCTGCGCGTTGCTGGGGCTGGTGTATTGCACCCCCAGCATAAAGCCAATGTAGTTGATCCCCAAGGC
>JAFGVJ010000097.1 GCA_016938055.1 Prolixibacteraceae bacterium | reverse complement strand
GTTCCCGATGATTCTGTCGTTATCTCAATGCCCGGAAATCTTTATTTATCATTTGCACTTGGGAAAGATGCTGTATACTATGGAGCAGCCGGAGGATTTTCAACCTGGCTTCCTGCACGTGTTTATGCCGTGAATAGTGCAAACGGAAATTTTAAGTGGAGATCTGAAGCCCTCGATCATATCGACTTTTCAAGTCAGATTATTGTGGATGATGAAGGTACTGTTTATGTGATTGGCTTTTATAAATTATATGCCATAGATCCTGCCAACGGTGCATTTAAATGGGTTTGGGAAGTACCCACCACCATCCCTCATCCCGATTATCCCAATGGTTTGTATACCTATGGGCAGATCGGTTGTTTGGCATTGACCAATAATGGTGATTTGGTTTTGGGGTCAATCGGATCGGGCGTTTATCACCGTTGTCTTTATTGCATCGGAAAAGACGGTAACACAAAATGGTACAATGTTGATGCTGTTGGGGGCATGATCGCTACAGGAATTAGCATTGGAAAAAATGGAAACTTGTTTTATTATTCAACAATTGATGCTAAAAATAGCCTGATATCGGTGGATGCACAATCGGGCTTAATCCTATGGAGTAAGCCAATTCAAGCATGGGGAGGTGGTGCCAATAACATCGTTGTGGATGATGAAGGAAATTTAATTTGTAGTTATGTTGAAGAAGGAGCATCTGAATACCATTTGTACAGCATTGACCCAGCCGATGGTAGTGTGTTATGGAAAAGTAATTTTCTTAGTACGGCCCAAAAGAAATGGATAGGGCCCGATGGTTATTATTATCATTATTTGGATAGAAATGTTGAAAAGTATGGTGTTTATCGGATTGCTTCCTATTCAAACGATGTTACCCTGGCCAATTGGGATTTCCATTTAGGCGCCATTGATAATCAAAACAGACTGGTTCATACTTTTACCGACAAAGATGATTTTAACAAAGGGAAATTAGGAATCTTTAAAACAGATGGAACCATCGATTGGAGCATTTACATTTATGCGCTGAGGAATAGCGATTTCCTGCTATCTGACAACAAGGTAATTTATGGCGTGGTTGGTGAAAATCAGTTGATCGCCATTCAGGGCGATGCTACGTTGGCAAATACTGGTTGGCCTAAGCTGGCACACGATAACCGGAATACCAGTAATTGGGGTAAACATTAACTCCGTTGCCACCTACATTTTGACGGGAAATGTTAAATTCGGGCAACTTTTAATTTGAATTACATGAATCGTATGAGTTGGCCGGCGTGGCTTTTATTGTTGCTTCTTTATACCGTATCCTGCACTCAGTATAGTCGAAATAACGATCAGGCAATCATTGCTTTACATTACACCGAAGACCATACACCCAACTACAATGAGTTGATTGCCCATTATCAAACGCTGGATGCCTATTCCCGCAAGGCTAAGTTGCTGGAAGCTGGTTTGACCGATGCCGGAAAGCCCCTCCATTTGTTTGTGATGGCTGAGGGGGGTGACTTTAGCCCGGAAGCCAATCGTGAGAAAGGCAAAACCATCCTCTTCATCAACAACGGCATTCATCCGGGAGAACCCTGTGGCATTGATGCCTCCCTGCGTTTTGCCGACGAGCTTTTGCGCAACGTGGATGGGATGCAGCAAATGCTGAAGGAACTGACCATTTGCATTGTACCGGTTTACAACGTGGGTGGACATTTGAACCGGAGCGCCTACCACCGAGCCAACCCTGTAGGCCCCACCGAAGCAGGCTTCAGGGGCAATGCCCGCAACCTCGATCTGAACCGCGATTTCATCAAGTGCGATTCGGAAAATGCCCGTTCGTTCAATGCACTTTTTACTGCCTGGAATCCCGATGTGTTCCTCGATACCCACACCACCAATGGTTCCGATCATCAATATTGCATCACGCTCATTCCTACCAATCCGGCAGCACTACCGCAAGCCATGGGAGAGTTTCTTCGTGAAAAAATGCTCCCCTCGCTTTACGAAGGGATGCGGACCACACCCTACGAAATGACACCCTATGTGACCTGGTCCAATGAGCATCCGGGCGAAGGCATCACCATGACTTTTGAATCGCCCCGCTATAGCACCGGCTATTCAAGGTTGCACCACTGCTATGGTTTCATGACCGAAAACCATGTGTACAAGACGTATACCGAAAGGGTAGAGTCGGCTTATCATTTCATCAAGCTGCTGGCTGATTTCAGTGCATCCAATGCGGCAGAAATCAGGGAAACACGACAAGTGGCCATTGATTCGGCCATGAAGGCAAAAGTATTTGCCCTGGAATATGAAGTGGATACCACCCGGTTTGAATGGATCACCTTTAAGGGATTTAAAGCAGGAACTTACAAGAGTCCTGTCACGGGCCTCGACCGTTTTGGCTACGACCGCAACCAGCCCTTTGAAACGCAAATTCCTTATTACTCAACGTATCGTCCGGTAAATCAGATTGAAAAGCCAGCATATTACGTTGTCCCCTCGGCGTGGGGCGAAGCGCTTGAGCGCTTGAAGCTAAACGGGGTGGAGATGCAACAATTTCCTGCCGATACAAGCTTGTTGGTGGATGCTTATTTCATCACCCATGCCAGCCATCCAAACCGACCCTACAACGGGCACTTTTTTCACAGCGAGGTGGAAGTTGAGTTAAAAACGACGGAAGTTCAAATTTTTGCATGCGATTATTTAGTACCTACTCACCAAGCCAAAGTAGCTTACATTGTGGAATGCCTGGAGCCCCATGCTTTGGACTCCTATTTCCGGTGGAACTTTTTTGATGAGATTTTTGATCGGCGGGAATACTTTTCGTCCTGGGGTTTCGAAGCCAATGCCCAAAAATACCTCGATGATCATCCCGAATTCAAGGCCCAATGGGAAGCCGAAAGGCAAAAGAATCCTGAACTTGTCGGAAATCATTCGGCGCAAATGCAGTATATTTACAGCCATACCGAATGGTCAGAGCAAAGTTATCTCCGTTATCCGGTATACCGGTTGAACCATGCCGGTTTCAAATGGTTGAAAAACGATGAAATAAAAAAACAATGAAGATATTAGGCGGAAATCAGGTCGTATTCTATCCCTTGAAGTCAGGAAGCTATGAAATTCAACTGGCCGATTGTTTGGAACAGCTCGAAGAATACATGGACGAATTTCAGATTTATCCCGGCAGCTTTGTCAGGCATAACCTTTTTGTGAAAATTACCGACTGGGTAATGTTCAGCAAACTAAAACCCAAGTTGGAGCACATGGCTAAACGAAGGTTTCCCTTGCCCATGCTCATTAATTTTATTGCTGCTGCACCTGTTCACGGACTCATTGCCCTGGAATCAACACATGTGCAGAGTACCCAGTGGAATTGCCTGTTCAAGGAAGAACCCTATGGAGCCTGCCAACACATGAAACAAGGGAAAACTGAAGTGGTGATGGGAAGTGTTAAAGTGAACAACAGCGCTGAGATTTTTAAAAACACCGAAAAAGCTTTCGAAACCATCGACCTTTTATTGTCGAAATGTGGCATGGGCTTTCAGCATATTGTCAAACAGTGGAATTACATGGAACGAATGCTTGAGGAAGATCTGGGTTTGCAACGCTATCAAATTTTCAACGATTTGCGTACCCGTTTTTACGACGATGATTTTGTAGGCATTGGCTATCCGGCATCTACCGAAATAGGCACTACCCATGGAGGGGTGATCATTGAATTTTTTGCCGTGAAGAACCGCGAAAAGCTGACCCGCCCGGTTGATAATCCGCTGCAGAGAGCTCCTCATGAATATAGTGCAGAAGTGCTGCCCGAAAAAGGCGCCTTCAGCAAAGCGCTTCCTACAACCCCAAAGGTAGAGCGTGCACAATATCTGACGCTTAATAAGCTAGCAATGGTGTTTGTGTCGTCAACAGCAGCACTGGTGGGAGAACGTGTAATCTCGGTAGGAAATGTCAAGGAGCAAACCGATTATATTATCGAAATTTTTAAAAAAATGCTGACCGTGCAACACCTGAAAAATTCAGGCATTGAACCGATGAGCCCGGGGCGACATTCGCTTTTAAAAGCATATGTAAAGCAGGCTGCTGATTTTGAAAAAGTGGAACAAATCATCGTTTCAAATTTTTCGAACCTTCCGGTGTTGATGATCCAGGCCGACTTGCCCCGAAAGGAAATGCTGGTAGAACTTGAAACGGAGATGTTGTTTTAAGCACCTTGTTCCCTTTCCATATCCTATGACTTCCGGTTCAGATATCGGCAAGGATCATGAACCTAAAACTGCCCGGTTTGTTAAATCAGCAGTTAAATCATTTTCGTTGTTCATGCTGTAAAATATCTTATCATGAAGCATAAATTTTTCGGATTTCCTACAACTGTTGTCCTGCTCTTTGTTACTACAATAGCCATCGTTCTGGCCACCTTTGTCGAATCGGCCACCAGTACCGAGCATGCACGAAAGCTGGTTTACAATGCCACATGGTTTGAAGTGGTTTTAGGCTTGCTCACCTTAAACATTGCCGGAAGTTTGTTTTACCATAAAACTTTTTCGTGGCGAAAAATATCGGTGCCATTGTTTCACCTCTCGTTTGTTTTACTCATGGTGGGAGCCTTTTTTACCCGATACACCGGTGTTGAGGGTTTGGTGCACATCCGCGAAGGGAACAAAACCAACATCGTAATGCTGGAAAACAATGGAGGTGAAATGGAGCTGCCCTTCGAGCTTTACCTGAACGATTTTGAATTGGTACGCTACCCAGGCTCCAATTCCCCATCGTCCTATTCCAGTGTGGTGACTGTAAACGATCACGAAAGCAGCCAATTCTTCGAATACCATATTTACATGAACCACATCCTGAAATACCGGGGCTGGCGCTTTTTTCAAACTTCCTACGATCAGGATGAAAAAGGAACCATCCTCACCGCCACCCGCGATGTGATTGGGACACCCATCACCTATTTCGGCTATTTTACCACCATGCTCACCTTGCTGTTGTCACTGTTCATGCCGGGAACTTTCTTCCGGAAACAATTGGTGAAACTCAGTGCGGTAACAGCGGTTTTTTTGCTTTTTCTGATGCCGGCACAAAGTTTGGGTGCGCCTGTTATTGAACAGGCAAAAGTGGTGGAATTTACCGAAGCTAAGAAGTTTGGCGAGCTGGTGGTGCAGGATTACAAGGGCCGGATGAAAACCATGAACACCTTGAACAACGAATTCATGCGTAAACTCACCGGTACAGAAAAACTGGACGGACTGACTGCCGATCAGGTGGTACTGTCGTTGCTTACTTACCCGGAGGCCTGGATCAGGGTTCCGCTCATGAAGGTAAACGATAAAGAATTGCGCAAGGAGCTGGCCATGGATGGCAAATACCTTTCGTACATCGATTTGTTCAATCAACAGGGCCAATACATCCTGGCCGAACCCATGAATGCTGCTTTCATCAAGCCCGAAGACCAGCGGGATGCTTACGATAAAGCCCTGATGAAGCTCGACGAGAAGGCCAACATCCTGCATGCCTTTTTGCTGGGCGATGCCATCACCATCTTTCCGGTTGAAGAAGCTGAAAACAACAAGTGGCATGCAGCGCACGATGCAGCCAATTTTGCCGAATCGAGTGAAGATTCCATCTTCCTGAAACACATTTTTCCTTTGTACATCGACGCTTTGAAGCAAGGCAAAAGCTCCGGAGATTATGCGCAAGCCAATGAATACCTCAATGCCATCAAAAAGTACCAGGAGAAAGTGGGGGCAGCAGTGATGCTCACACCGGGAAAAATAAAGGCAGAATTGCGCTACAACCAATGGCACATTTTCGAGCGCATGGAAACCCTTTACGGATTGGTGGGATTTGTGCTGCTGATTCTGTTCTTTGTATACATATTAAAAGCTGTTCCTTTTCCAATTTGGCTTGAGAGGATTTTCCTGGTTATTTCCATTGTGCTTTTCCTGATCAGCGAGTTGGGTGTAGGCCTCCGGTGGTTCATAGGTGGTTACATCCCCATTAGTAACTCATTGGAGGTCATGATCTTTTTGGCAGGAATCGTCCTGTTAGCAGGCATGATCATCAGCCGCAGGCAACCGGTAACCCTGGCCTTGTCGCTCATACTGGGTTATGCCTTTTTGTTTGTAGCCAGCATGAACAACGGCAATCCCGAGATCGGTAACCTGGTGCCGGTACTGAAGTCCTATTGGCTGAGTATCCATGTGGCAGTCATTACATCGTCCTATGCCCTGTTTGCCCTGGTGATGATGATGGCCCTGGTGAACCTACTGCTGTTTTTATTTGCCAACAGTAAGCGCTGGGACAATATCATGAAGAAGGCCGGGCAGCTGGAAGCCCTTATCCAGGTGATGCTCACCATTGCCCTGTACATGCTCACCATCGGAACCATATTGGGGGCCATCTGGGCCAACGAATCGTGGGGTCGTTACTGGGGTTGGGATGCCAAGGAAACCTGGGCGCTCATCAGTATTTTGGTGTATGCCTTTGTGGCACACATGCGCTTTGTTCCGGCCATGAAAGACCGGTTCTGGTTCAACATGGCCTCGTTCTGGGCATTCAGTTCCATTTTGATGACCTTCTTCGGGGTGAATTATTTCCTGGTTGGGCTGCATTCCTATGCAGGCGTTGAAAAAGCTCCGATGCCCACCTGGATTTGGTACACCGCTGCTGCATTCTTGCTGTTAACCGTGGCCTCGGCTTATCGCTATTTCAAATTGAAGGAAGAACGGGAACTATTGTAATCAATTTTTAAACCATGAAACAAATAACCAGCAACGACCAATTCGACCAGCTTGTGGAAGATTTCCCCATGGTACTGGCCTATTTTTCAGGACCCAATTGCAGCGTGTGCGCTTCGCTGAAACCCAAAATCGAAATGTTGGTGGAGCAGCAATTCCCCGAAGTAAAATTTGTGGAAATACCCACTGAAAATGCTGCGGAACTTTCTGCTCGCTTCACGGTATTTTCCGTACCGGTGGTGATGTTTTTTGTGGAGCAGAGAGAGTATATCCGCGAAGCACGAAATATCAGCGTCACTGAGTTGGGCAATAAAATGGGAAAAATCGTTCAACTGTATTCCACTGACTAATGCTGATATTTAAATTTTCTGTTTGAACTTACATTTCTGCTTTACCCGGTATTGCAATTTTATAGCGATGTACTTAACTTGTTGAAACAATTTTTGCAAGTCGATACATTTATACCGGTGAATCCATGAAAAGAAAAAACCAAAGGTCCTGGTTAAAGCCAACTCATCTATCTGCCTTTCTTTTAGTTCTATTCATTTTACTTATCCAATTGCCTGCAGAAGCACAGTCGTTGATTGTTTTGGAAAAGAACGGCCATGAATATGCATTTTCTTTCGACAGGCTCGATAAAATATATTTCACGAACGATCAGCTTGTCGTTGATCGGACAAACGGAGTGCTTAATTCTTATCAACTGAGCAGCCTCCAAAGCCTACATTTTACAGAGAGCAACATCAATACATCATCAAAGGAACTTGCCCTGGATCAAGGCCAGCTGATACTGTTCCCCAATCCAGCCAGTGAGTGGCTCAACATTGGGCTGGACATTCCGTCGGAGTCTGAGTATACTGTTGAAATCTATACTTTTTCAGGGCAAAGGTACATGCTACAAATCCTGCATGGTGGCAATCATGTCATTGATATAGCTCATTTACCCCATGGCTTGTACATGTGTCGGGTTTGCTTCGGTGAACAACAGTTCAGTAAAAAATTCATGAAAAACTAAGAACCGAAAATCAATATGAAACCATTTTTACTTATCGTGCTGGCAATGCTGAGTTTCAGCGTGCAGGCCCAACAAAAAATTTACCTCTATAAATCGGGG
>JAFGVJ010000001.1 GCA_016938055.1 Prolixibacteraceae bacterium | reverse complement strand
GAATGAGCGTCCGCAAGCAGGCAATGCTCCCGGCAGGCCAGATGGCCGTTCACCCCGGAGCAGTGGCCCGGGAATGCGTGACGATCGGTCGAAAAGAGATCATCGGGCTGGAAATGATGAGCGTTTTACCAAAACACCGGGCCGTTTCAATCAAAACGATGTGCCTGCCAAACCAAGGGAAAACGATCAGGAAATGACCAAGCGCCGCGAAGCCTTTTATGCCGATAGGAGAAGTAAACTCGAGCAAGGCATGCAGGAAAAAAGCAAAGAAATGAAAGATAAATCGCAGGAAGCTAAATCTGTGAAAGCACCTAAAAGCGATCACGCCGGAGCTGAACGTCCAAAGCGTCCGCGGATTAAGTAGTCTTTGTTGTTGTTATTTTTGTTGTTATTGTTGTTGTTGTTGTTGTTGCTGTTGTTGTTGTTGTTGTTGTTGTTGAAATGGTCCCGACCAGATTATCCTCTTCATCATGGCAGGCTCGATGCCCGATTGACGATTACAGGTGTAAGAGTGGTCTTGATAAACTCGACTGCAGGCATGCCAAAGTACAAAATCCCAAATCCCAAATCCCAAATCCCAAATCCCAAAGGCCAAAGGCCAAAATCCAAATTCCAAAGTCCAAATCCCAAATTCCAAATTCCAAAATACAATAGCTAGTAGCCAATAGCTAATAGCCAAAAGCCGGCAGTAAGCCCTCCAACTTTCTATATTCTGCTTAAGAAAGCCAATTAGCTAATTTTCACACAGACTAATTTTCACATTTCCTCATTTTCAAATCTTCAAATCTTCAAATCTTCTCAATTCATTCATGCGCATTTCAGAGCCGTTTGTCCGCTGTTTCCGGTCGTTTACCGATAAAAAGTTAAAGTTTCGTTAAAGCCTGTAACATCAGGCGTTTGAAAACGACTTATAAAGTGTAATGATCAAATTAAAGCCATTTAAACACTAAATTTTTAAGTCATGAAACGAACACTTATCATCCTGGCCGTGGTGCTTTTCAGTGCCTTCAGCCTTCAAAGTTTTGCAAGCGTCAATACCCTTCAGGGGAGTACTTTCACCGAATTCGGCAATTATACCCTGGTACCTGCCGATGAGGTAGTGGTGATCAACAATGTTGCTTATAAGAAATGGAACCTGAACTATTCAGGCAATCAGGAAAAATTTGAAGTATTGGTAGCTCCAGGTATCGACGGGAATTGCTGCATCACAGTACGCAACGAACATTTCGAAATCAGTTATGCCAACAATGGCAGTGGTTTTGGAGTTCGTTTGGTTGATACAGCCCAGCGTAGTCTCACCAAAAAAGAAGTGATGAAGCAAATTGATTACGACAAATTTGTGAGCCAACAGGTACTGACCACCAACCCCAAAAGTGCTGAGGAATACCTCGGTCTGGTAGCCTGCTTTATGCCCTTGTTGTTTGGCTAAGCCTGTCAACATTTACAATCCGCAATTTTCTCATAAAACGAAAAGGGAGTTCTTACTGCAAGACTCCCTTCTTCATTCAATAGCAATTGCAAATTATACTAATCGAACGGATGTTCCTTGTCGTATTCAAAACTCTTGTTGTATTGCTGCATGGCCTGTAAACTCATGCCCATGTTCGAGAATCCCCCATCGTGGAAAAGATTCTGCATGGTTACTTTTCTCGTGTAATCGGAGAACAGGGTCAGGCAATAATCGGCACACTCGTCGGCTGAGGCATTGCCCAGCGGAGACATTCTTTCCGAGAAATCCATCAGGTAATCAAAACCTTTTACGCCCTGGCCGGCTGTTGTCGGCGTAGGTGATTGCGAAATGGTATTGATACGGACATTTTTCTCACGGCCGTATATGTAGCCAAAACTTCGGGCGATGGATTCCAGCAGCGATTTGGCATCTGCCATGTCGTTGTATCCATAAAAAGTGCGTTGTGCTGCAACATAGCTCAGGGCTACTATGGACCCCCATGGTTTGAGTGCATCGTTTTTACGGGCAGTTTGAATCACTTTGTGAAACGACACTGCCGAAACATCGAGTGTTTTATCCAGGTAGTTGTAATCCAGATCGCTGTAGTGACGTCCTTTGCGAACATTGGGCGACATCCCAATGGAATGCAGTATGAAATCGAAGGGGCCACCAAAGTGTTTCATGGTTTCCTTCATCAGGTGATCGAGCTCTTCCACATTGGTGGCATCGGCAGGAATCAGAATGGTATTCAGCTTTTCAGCCAGTTTTGCTGTTTCGCCCATCCGTAAGGCCATGGCCGTGTTGGTCAGTACCACTTCGGCGCCTTCTTCTACGGCTCTTTCAGCCACTTTCCAGGCAATCGACAATTCATTCAGAGCACCGAATATGATGCCTTTCTTGCCTTCAAGTAATTTACTACTCATTTGTTTTGAATTAAGTTTAAAAATGTTTGATCAGCTCAGGATTGAAAATTCAAGCCTTCATTTTTGATAAAACAACCCGAAAATAGATGCAAGGTTTGATCTGCCCCTCATTTTCATTTAAAAAGTGTTTTGTTTTTTTATTGATAAGCAATGGGTATGTGATCAAGAAGTTGAAAGGTAAAGGATTAAGTGTTTCAGAAAATGATGTTGTAAAACATCGATTGTTCAACTTTACAATCCGTAAGTTCGAAAAAGGAAAACATTGAAAACAATCTCAGCCTCAGCCTCAACCTCAACCTCAACCTCAACCTCAACCTCAACCTAAAGACCCTTTACCACCTGGCTCAACATCACCAGTTTCTGTAACAGGGCTTCCAGCTTGTCAAGGGCGAGCATGTTGGCCCCATCGGATTTGGCTTCAGCCGGATTTGGATGGGTTTCGAGGAAAATACCGTCGACACCAACTGCAATGCCGGCACGGGCAATGGTTTCAATCATTTGAGGCATTCCACCGCTTACCCCGCTTTGCTGGTTGGGTTGTTGGAGGGAATGGGTTACATCGAGGATAACCGGACAGTGATTCTGCTGCATTTCAGGGATACCACGGAAATCTACCACCAAATCGGTGTAACCAAAGGTGTTGCCACGCTCGGTGAGCATCACGCGTTGGTTACCATTGTCCCTCACTTTCTGTACAGCATGTTGCATCGAGGCAGCAGAAAGAAACTGTCCTTTTTTGATGTTGACCACTTTTCCCGTTTTGGCAGCTGCCTCCAGCAAATCGGTCTGCCTGCAGAGAAAGGCAGGGATTTGAAGTACGTCGACATAGGCTGCAGCCAAAGCAGCTTCAGTAGCGGCATGAATGTCGGTAACCACGGGGATGCCGAATGTTTTCCCCACTTTTTGCAATATTTTCAAAGCTTTTTCATCACCAATTCCTGAAAAAGAATCCAGTCTAGAACGGTTGGCTTTTCGGTACGAACCTTTGAAAATGAATGGCAAATGATATTTGTCGGACAGGCGGACAATGGTTTCAGCTATCTGAAGGGCCATGTCTTCATTTTCGATGACACAGGGACCGGCCATCAACAAAAAATTGTTGGAAGCTGTATGTTTTAATTGATCTAAATAGGGTAGCATGGGCGTGGTTTTAATGAATGAAAAACGCAAATTCACCGGGTTTATTTTTTGGCCACATCGTGTCCAAAGGGCGTCAGTGCCAGGGCAGCCAGTTTAAAATGCTGACGGCCAAACGGAATTCCAATGATGGTGATGCTGAGCAACACTCCTAGAAAAAGATGGGTGAGGAAAATCCAGAAACCACCAATGATGATCCAGATCAGGTTCATGAGGGTACCAAGGCAACCAGAGGCAAAGGCGTTTTGCCTGATTTCACGGCCAAAAGGCCACAAGGCCAGCTCAGCCATCTTAAAGGCCTGTATTCCAAAGGGAATTCCTACGATGGTGATCATCATCAGGATGCCCGAAACCAGGTACTCAAGGGCGATGATAAAACCACCCAGTATGATCCATAAAATATTTCCAAGGGTACTCATGTTGTATTTTTTTTGGTTAGAAAATGCTATTCAAATCGTTTGCCCCACCATTTCAGCAAGCGTTCTTTGATGACCAGCTCCTGCTGATTTTTGCCCGGTGACCAGATTCTTTTCTTCTTCAAATCATCGGGCAGGTATTGCTGGTTCACAAAATTGCCTTCGTATGCATGGGCGTATTTATAGGCTTTGCCATAGCCCAGTTCTTTCATCAGCTTGGTAGGTGCATTGCGCAGGTGAAGGGGTACCGGGAGATTGCCCGTTTCGCGGACCAGGGCCAGTGCCTCGTCGATGGCATTGTACGAGGTGTTGCTTTTGGGCGAGGTAGCCAGGTAGATGGTCACTTCGGCCAATACGATCCTTCCTTCGGGCCAACCAATTTTGTTGATGGCATCGAAACCTGCATTGGCCAGCAGTAAAGCGTTAGGGTTGGCCAAACCAACATCTTCCGAAGCCGAGATGATCAGGCGACGGGCAATGAATTTGGGATCTTCGCCGCCTTCCACCATGCGGGCCAGCCAGTAAATGGCACCATCGGGATCGCTGCCACGGATGCTTTTGATAAAGGCCGAAATGATGTCGTAATGCATTTCGCCGTTTTT
>JAFGVJ010000096.1 GCA_016938055.1 Prolixibacteraceae bacterium | reverse complement strand
TCCAATACCTTTTGTTCCGAAGCCAGCTCAATGAGTGCCTTGGCGTAACGTACGGTTACTCTGTTCCTGTTCATTCAGCCTTAGTTTAACTCAACTTCGTTGATTAATTCACTGACCAGTTTCTCGTGTCGTTTTTTGTCTTCCATATCGGCGTGAACCACCTTTGAAGCAATTTCAACCGATAAGGTAGCAATCTGGCTTCTCATTTCAGTTAAAGCTAGTTCCCGTTCCCGTTTCAATTGACGACGGGCTTCCTCTATGATTTTATCGGCTTCGGCCTGGGCTTTTTCTCTGGCAGCAGTGATAATTTTCTCACGTTGATCCATTCCTTCACGCACAATTTGTTCTTTTTCGTGCTTGGCCAGGGCAATCATTTTTTCTTCTTCGATTTTCAGGTTTCGCAGTTTCTTTTCTGCTTCTTTGGCCGAAACCAAAGCCTTGTCGATTGATTGTTCCCTGTCTTCAATGGCCTTCAGAACCACGGGCCAGGCAAATTTATTCAGGATGAAAAAGATGATACCAAAAATGATAGTGGTCCAAATAATGGTGCCCAAATGAGGTATTAGAAACATAGGTGTTTGTTTTTAAAGTCAATTTTAAAAAGTGCTGCCGTATGGCAATCCCATAAGCGGCAACACTTGTTTTTTACAACACGGCTAAAAGAATACAAACGATCACAGCAAGGAAGGCTACACCTTCGATGAACGCTGATACTACGATCAGGTTGGAACGGATGTCAGCACTGGCTTCGGGTTGGCGGGCGATGGCTTCCATTGCGGCAGCACCAATCTTACCAATACCGTAAGCAGCAGCTAAAGCAGCCAAACCGGCTCCTAATCCTGCACTCAATTTTCCGAGGGCCAATTCGGCCAATACCATTAAAGTTAGCATAATAAACTTGTTTTTATGGTTAATGTCCGTTATCGGTTGCCATGTTGAAATACATGGCCGATAACAGGGTAAAAATATAAGCTTGAATGAACGAAACCAAGAGGTCGAGCATGATCATAAAAAGGGAAAAAACGATTGAAATGATCGATATTCCGGCTCCTACAAAGGGATTCAATACCGACGACATCAAAAAGATGAGTGCAATCAACACGGAAATGATCATGTGCCCTGCCAACATATTGGCGAATAAACGAATCATGAGCACAATTGGTTTAATGAAGATTCCGGCAAATTCAATCAAAGGCATCAGTGGAACCGGAACTTTCATAAAGATTGGCACATCGGGGTTGACAATGTGCATCCAATAGTGCTTGTTTCCGTTAAAGGTGGTAATTAAAAAGGTGATGCTGGCCAGTACAAAAGTTACGGCAATGTTGCCGGTGATGTTGAATCCCAGCGGCAGGATAAGCCCGATCATGTTGGCCAACAGCACAAAGGTGAACAAGGTGAGCAAATAGGGGAGCAGGCGTTTGTATTGATGTCCGCCAAAGGGTTTGGCAATTTGATCGCGTACAAAAATCACCAGCATTTCCACTACGTTTTGGATGCCTTTGGGTGCTTTCCCGGGGTTTTTGCGGGTCATGCGTGCTCCTTTGATGAGCACAAACAACATAATCAGGGATACGATGATGGTGGCCAATACTGTTTTGGTCAATGAAATATCGAAAGGAACCGATTCGCTGCCATCGGCCAGCAATTCTACTATTTTTCCGTCGTTGGGGCCATCATTGGCCATTTTGAAGGGAAAGCCTTCTTCGGGGTGGTGTAATTGCGAGGATAAAAAAATGTGCCAGCCCGATTGTTTGCTATGCAAAATCACCGGAAGCGGGATGGAAATATGGGTATCACCAAAACTTAAAAAGTGCCATTCGTGCGAATCATTCACATGGTCGAAAATATAATCAACGGTGTTGAATTCTCCATGTTCTTCGGCCTCGGCGGCGAAAGATAAAAATGGGAGAACTGTGAATATCAAGGCAATAACTATAATTTTCTTCATCCACTCCATAGTCTTGTTAAAAAACGAATGCCAAAATTAAGCATTTTATCTAGAACTTTTACAAATAAGAAATGTAAATAATTGTAAACGATCAGGCTTTGGACTCATTGATCAGTTTCATCACCGAACGTACTTCGTATACAGCGTAAACCACATATAAAATGAGGTAAACAATGAGGAAAGTAACGGCATTTTCTTCATCCACAATGATGTAGAAGACCCCAAAAATGATGTAAATGAACATTTTCAAAAACGAAAGCATCATGAATTTGAAACTGAAGCGTGAAACATCGTTCCGGGTTATTTTAAGCATATAACGGTGAAGCAAAAGGGTGGAGATGTAATAGAAAATCAGTACGAATGGAAATACAATCAGGAAATGCTTTTTCAAAAGGGTGAGGAACAAGATTGCCCCAATACCCAGGATGATCAGGGTAAATGTAGAAAGTCCTTTCAGAAATTTTGAAAAATTATTTTCCATATCTGTAAAATTGACTACTAAGCAATGCATGGGGCAATGGCCCGAGATGCTCAGCGCAGGCCACTAAAAATAATGTTTTTATTTCGATTTCTCCCCTGTTGTGGTATTCATTTTACATTGACCTGTGAAGTGGGCACCCGGTTCAATCATTAACTGACCAGTGACCACCTCGCCATGGAGTTTGGAGGTTGCTTTAAGTGACAACAACTCTGAAACGGTAATTTTTCCATCGGCAATGCCTTCAATTTCGGCACTACGGCAAGTGATTTCCCCGTGGATGCTGCCTGTTTGGCCAATAATCAAGCGGCCTTTTGACTGAAGACTGCCTTCCAGTTTGCCATCGATCCGAATGTCCGAATCGGTGACAATATCGCCTTTTATGATTGTTGTTGAGGCAATTAAATTTACTGCGCCCATGCTATTTTCAGCTTGTTTTCCCATGGTTTTCTTGAATAAGGATAGCAAATGTAATAAAAACAGCTTAATCCCTCAATGATCTATGCCAATTAGTGAAAACAAAAAAATCCCGCCATGCGAGATTTATCTGATAATGCTTCGTATACTGTATTAAACAGTTACTTCTTTTTCGATTGCCAGTTTACCTCTGTAGTATCCACATTCGCCACACACGGTGTGGTATTTTACTGCAGCACCACAGTTTGAACAAGTTGATAATGTTACAGGAGTTGCTTTATAGTGCGTCCTGCGTTTATCTCTTCTGGTTGATGAAATTTTGTGCTTTGGATGTGCCATTTTTTCTAAAACTTTACTTGTTATCTAATAATTTCTTTAATGCTTGCCAACGCTGGTCTTCAGGTTCAGTAGCTTCTTCTGCTTCGTTTCCTTCAACCAGATACTCTTTCAATTTTTTGATCATTTCCGGATTGCAGCCGCTTTTCCCTTTTTTGTTGGTGGGATGTACGTGCTTGATGGGCAAACCTAAAATGATCATTTCGTAAAGGTATTGCGCTACATTCAACTGGTTCTCGTCGGGGGTAATGACAATGACTTCATCGCTCATTTCCTCGGCTTCGGCCCCAAATTTAATGTACATTTTGCTGCTGTTTTCCACTTCCTGACTGTAATCTTCCAGGCAACGGTCACATTGCAGTTCAACAGTACCTTTTACGGTCATTTCAAGGATCATCAGGGTCGATTGCCTGGTGAGGTAGACCTCAGCCATTAAATTCCCCTTTTGGATCTCACTGAAATTGAACTTTTCAAAGAACTTGTGATCAATATCAAACTCATACCGATGCTTACCTTCTTTTAAACCTTTGAAGGCAATGTCATATTTCGAGAGATATTTCAACGCTATTCAAAAAAGTGCTGCAAAATTATAAAAATTTACTGAACGAATGAATTTTTAAGAGTTTTTCTTTTTTTTCATTCTGAAAAACAGGATCAACGAAGCAACAGATCCCAGAAACAGTAGCGAAACAAGCACTAATCCAATGATGATGGCCACGTATTTCCAATGGATCAAATCGGGAGCCTGTCCCTTGGTCAGGAAAATATAGACCACAAAAACCTCACAAATGGAAGTAATGAAAATAGATACCAAATTGAGTTTCAACATGGTTTTTTCATCAATGATGCTGAAAATACTTTTCATGGGTGACTTTATTTTTACCTTGCGAAAGTAGCTTATTTTTTTAAAATAATCTGAAAGACAGTAGCCTTTCGGGGCTCTGACGACTTGAGATGGATTTTTCCGTTGTGGTAATTTTCAATGATTCTTTTGGATAGTGAAAGTCCAAGTCCCCAGCCTCTTTTTTTGGTGGTGAACCCGGGTTCGAATATGGTTTTGAATTTCGATTTGGAGAGACCCTTGCCATTGTCAACCACTTCAATATGCACTTCCTTTTCTTTTTCAGTGACGTAAACGTCAATGGTTCCAGGCTGGTCTTCAATGGCATCGACCGAATTCCTGATCAGGTTTTCAATCACCCAGCTAAACAGCGATGAGGATATGGGGAGGTACAACTCCCTGCTGGCTTCAAAATGTGCCTTGATTTCAATTTTCTTTGAAATTCGTTTTTTCAGATATTCAAGGGACTGCTGGAGCAAAGCATAAATGTTTTCGGGATATAACTCGGGTTGTGAGCCCACTTTGGAGAAGCGCTCGGTGATTTTTTCCAGTCGTTGGGTATCTTTTTCCAACTCTTCGAGAATCGACGGATTGACTGCTTCGTCCCTGAGCAGTTCAACCCAGGCAATCAGCGAAGAGATGGGAGTACCCAGCTGATGGGCTGTTTCTTTGGCCATCCCGATCCATACCAAATTTTGTTCTGATTTGCGGGCCGAGCTAAAGGCCACATAGGCTGCGATGATAAATATCACGATCATCAGCAGCTGAAAAATGGGATAGAAACGCAAACTGGTTTGCAGTGACGATTCTTTGTAATAGAGGTACTGGAACTCGCAATCGGAATCTTTTTGGACATCGCGGCATTGTGGAATCTCAATGGGTTGCTGCTTTGCCTTCATCTTCCCGAGGTTTCGCTTTAAAACTTTTTCCCTGTTTTTATCATTGTACCTGATGTTTTTGTCGAGCATGATTTCGCCTTCTTCATCAACAATGATCAGGGGAATGGTGATGTTATTGGATAGGATTTGCAGTAAGAAAGTTGAAATCTCCTCGTTGATGCGGGGTTGGGTAACCAGTAAGCGGGTTGCTTCAGCCCAGTGCTCTATCTTGATGCGTTCTTCGTTGGAAACCTCACTGACCAGCCTGTTGGTATACAGCAGGGAGCCAATGCCAATGAGTACTGCAAACAACAGGAGGAATTGCTTCCAGCGTTTCTTTTTAAAGTAGATGTCCAAAATTTCGGAATTTTGATTACAAAACAAGAACGAAAATAATGGTTAAATATGATCAACCAGCCTGAAAATATTAAAAAAGTGACAAAATATCCTTAATCAGCAATGGGGTACCAACAGTTCTCTGATGGACTTTTCAATGCCTTCGGCATCAAAACCGCATTCGCGGTATAATTCTTCGGGCTTTCCGTGTTCCACAAAATAATCGGGGATGCCCAGCGTAACTACTTTGGCGTGATAATTATGGCGGTTCATGAAATCAATGACTGTACTTCCCAATCCTCCTTTAATGGCACCGTCTTCAACGGTGACAATCAGTTCAAATTGATTGAAAATTTCATGTAACAAGGCTACGTCAATGGGTTTGAGAAAGCGGATATCGTAATGGGCCAGTTGTTCGTCGTTGTGGAAATGCTGGAGGGCTTCGGTCACAAAATTACCGGGATGGCCAATGGACAGAACAGCCAGCTTACTGCCGCTTTTAAGTTTCCTTCCCGTACCTATCTGAATACTTTCGAAGGGTATTCTCCACTTCTTCATCACACCTTTACCCCTTGGATATCGTATGACAAAGGGTCCATGGTTTTCCTGCTGGGCAGTGAACATCAGGTTTCGCAGTTCCTGTTCGTTCATGGGGGCTGCGATGATCAGGTTGGGGATACAATTCAGAAAGGCCATATCGTAGGCACCATGATGGGTTGCACCATCGGCACCCACTAATCCGCCACGATCAAGGACCATCACCACCGGGAGTTTTTGTAGTGCCACATCGTGGATAATCTGGTCATAAGCCCGCTGCGTGAATGAGGAGTAAATGTTGCAAAAAGGAATCATCCCTTCGGTGGCTAAACCGGCAGCAAAAGTAACGGCATGTTGTTCGGCGATACCTACATCGAAGACCCGGTGTGGCATTTCCTTTTGCATAATGTTGAGCGAGCAGCCAGTCAGCATGGCAGGCGTAATTCCCACAATCCGGGAGTTGTTCCTGGCCAGTTCGAGGATACTTTCCCCGAATACATCCTGGTACAAAGGCGGATCATCGCCATTGGTGCTGATAATTTGTTTACCGGTAAACTTGTCGAATTTTCCGGGTGCATGAAACAGGGTTTGATTGGTTTCAGCCGGGAGGTAGCCTTTTCCTTTTTTGGTAACGATGTGTAACAATTTTGGCCCCTGAATTTTCTTAAGCTGACTGAGCAATTTCACCAGCAAATCAACATCGTGGCCGTCCACAGGTCCAAAATAGCGAATGTTGAGGGCTTCAAACAGGTTACTTTCCTTGAAAAGGAACGATTTGGTGGAATATTCAATCTTCTGAACGGCCTTTCTGGTTTTCCGCCCCAGGCGCTTGAACTGACCCAGAAAGTTCCAAACCACTTCCTTCAATTTGTTGTAGGTTTCCGAAGCAGTGATTTTTACCAGGTAGTGATTGAGCCCGCCCACATTGGGGTCAATGGCCATGTTATTATCATTCAGAATGATCAGGATATTCGGGTTTTTCTCACAGGCATTGTTCAGAGCTTCAAAGGCCATACCACCGGTAAGGGCACCATCGCCAATCACCGCTACCACGTTTTTATCTTCACCGTTGAGTGCAGCAGCAATGGCCATTCCCAAAGCAGCTGAGATGGAGGTAGATGAATGTCCAACTCCAAAAGCGTCGTAAATGCTCTCTTTGGGCGTTGGAAAACCGCTGATTCCCTTGTAAGTACGGTTGGTATGGAATTGATCGCGCCGGCCCGTGAGAATTTTATGTCCGTAAGCCTGATGGCCAACATCCCAGATCAGCTTGTCGACAGGTGTGTTGAACACATAATGTAAAGCAACGGTAAGCTCAACAACGCCCAGGCTGGCTCCAAAATGCCCTGGATTCTCCGATAGAACATCAATCAAAAAACAGCGAAGTTGCTCGCACACTGCTTTGAGTTCATGTTCGGGTAAGTTTCTTAAATCCGAAGGGTCGTTGATCTGATACAATAATTTAAACCGCTCGTCTGTCATTACATCACTGTTGGGTTGCAAATATACAACAATCGATCAATTTTGCCGGTGCACGCCTGATGGATTTACACAAGAGTATTCAGTAGCTTTCAGTACGATCAATTGTTGTTTGATTCCCATGTTCAGCCTTTGGCAGCTGCTTTTATTCAGTGTCTGAAAATTTGAAAACATCTGACTTTTGTAGCAACAAAATGCTTTCATATCCGTTTCGGAAGTAAAACACCCCATTGGCTTGCCCTGAGAATAAAAATTTATTGCAAAATACTTCGTTTAAACGACGATATTATTGATATATTTTAGGAAATTCAAACGATTTTTGATCCATTCTATTTCAAAAATGATAAAAAGATAAGTAAGATGAAATACCTGAATTTTTTTGCAGTTGCCCTGTTGGCCTTGTTGATGGCTGCCTGCGTCCCTCAGAAACAGTTTTCTGATATCAAGCAAAAAGCCCTTAGTTTAGAAGACAATAACCAGTTGCTCAAGGAAGAAAACCGGGAGCTGACTGTTCAATTGAATGAACTCGATGGTAAGTTTTCAACACTCGAAAGGAAATATTTTGAGCTGGAAAGTGCTGCCAAGAAATTGCGCGATCAAAACGAAGATTTATTGCTAAAGAATGAACGACTGAATAAAAATCAGGATGAGTTGGAAAGACAAATTGATGCATTGCGGCAAGGTAGCACGGTTGAAATTTCAAAGTTAATGCAGGAACTGCAAGCGCTGCAATCGGATCTGCAAAACCGCGAAGATCGTGTTAGGCTGGCTGAAGAACAACTCCAAAAACAAGAACAGGCCTTAAAAACAGCGCAGGAAAATTTAGCGCAACAACAAGCCCGACTGCAGGAACTTCAAAAGGCCCTGGATGAGCAAAAGGCAGCCGTTACTTCGTTGAAAGATAAGTTGAACAGCGCCCTTCGCGGCTTCTATGATCAGGGCTTGTCGGTGTACGAAAAGAATGGGAAAGTTTATGTGTCGCTCGAAGAACAATTGCTGTTTAAAACGGGGAGTTATTCACTGGACCCCAAAGGTCAGGAGGCCCTGAAAAGTTTGGGAGAGGTACTGGCGAGCAACCCCGAGATCAACATTTTGGTTGAAGGTCACACCGATAATGTTCCGCTCAGTGGTTCACAACAAATCAAAGACAACTGGGATCTGAGTGTGATGCGTGCCACGGCTGTCACCAAAATTATCCTGAATAACGTCAAAATTGCACCTTCAAGAATTACTGCATCGGGCCGTGGTGAATATGTTCCGCTCGATCCGGCCAATACGCCCGAAGCACGCAGAAAAAACCGGCGAACAGAAATCATCCTGACACCCGATTTAAGCGAAGTTTTAGAGATCATTGGAAGCAACTAAGCCTGCTTATTCCACAAAGTAATTGCACAAATAACCATCGGGGCTGCCCACCAGTAAATTGAAATGGGTGTTTTCGGCTGATATGAACCCGATGCTGAATGCTGTGCAGCCATCCAGGGGAAAACCCGGATGCATTTCGCCGCTTGAACTGTACAGGTAGATTTTGTTGGCATCTTTCACCGTGATGCCAATTTTACGGCTTTGTTTCGAAAAACTGTACACATGAGGCAAATGCGAAATGGCTTTTTCCATTTCAATTGAAAAAATGGTTTGTCCATTGCTTTTCAGTACACTGAATTGTTTCCCGTCGGCAAAAAGGTATTCGCATTCATCGTCGTTGTCAATGTTGGCCGCCCTGAAAAAGTGCTGTTTGCTGAAATCTGAGAGTTTCACCGTTTCGTGCTTTCCGTCGAAATAGATGTAATGCAAGGTTCCATCTTGTTCGGTAGATACCAGCCTGGGTTCATGGGTTTTTGAACGGTCTTCGAGGTAAATGGTGTTGTTGGGTGAATGCGGATAAATTTGATCGGCCTGCACCCTGATGTCCCCGGTGCGGTGTAAGAGGTAATTCTTCATCAGGTCCGAAACCACAATGAAATCCTTGCCATCGATTCTGAAATGTTGAACAGGATGCTTCACCGGATGGTCTGTTTTAAACTGATTCCAGCCTTTCAGTAAATTCCCGTCGGGGGAATAGGCATAAATGAGCTGATCTTCGCCGGCTACAAAAAAACGGTAATCGCGATTGTTCTCATAATCGAACACCGAAACGGGATTGGTGGCTTTTGACCGGAAATTGATGGGAAAATTCTTCACCGAATTGCCTTCACGATCAACAAGGTAGAGCTTGGAGGCTGTATTGAACAGATATTGCAGCTTCCCGTTTTTGAAATAATCAATTTGCTGTATTTCACCCAGAATTGGACCATCGAGTTTCTGTTGCCAAAGGATTCTTCCCAGATTACTGATCAGGTAAATATTGTGTTCATTATCCTGCAAAACCACTTCTTTGTTTCCCGGATCGAGGTGATTGACCACAAATTTCGGTTTAAAATCGAAGTTGGATTTGATGTGGCTCTTCCATATGGTTTGAGGTTTTGACTGAAGGGTTGAACTGAAAGTAAGGGATGCGTTATTGTACAGCATAGGACTGGCCGCGGCAATTTGCCAACTGAAGGATTTAAACTTGCGGAGCGACTCATTGCCTGCTAAGTCTGATGCCAATGTTTGATTGAAAAAATCTGAAGCAAAAGGCAAAGCATTTACCGTGTTGCAATAGAAACGTAAATTGCTCCGGGTATTAAAATTGGCCTTGTCTTTGTTATAATCCAAACTTCCATCGAGGGTTTCGCCCAACACGTTGGCAAGCAATACCTTCGAAACGGTAGCGTAATGATCGCCAAAAATCAGGTAATTGTTGTATTGAGCCACCCAGTTGCTTGCTGTGCCGTTGAAAATATTCCCGAACAACAAGCGGGGCATATCGGGAACCGGGAACCGGTATAAGGTAAAACTGGTCTGCTGATCAATGGAATAGTTACGTTTCCAGTCCGATTGGTTCAATTTCATTGCCGACACATAGGCCGTTTGGAAGTCAGCCAATTGTTGAATGGCGCTGCTGCCGCTTTTGCATTCTACCACCCAGATTCGCCCATTGGTATTTTGCCCGTGTTCATTTCCAATACCGGCAGAGGTTATTTCATTTTTCATGATATCAACCAATAAAGCTTGCAGGTTGACCTTGGTAATATTTTCGATTTTTTTCAGTTGATCGGTCCGTTTCAGCAATAAATTTCTTTTTCCCAGAAAGGCTTCATAATCTTTGAAGAACTTATCGGGACTGGACAAGCTAAGGCTAAGGTAATCTGTAGCCGACTGTGGTAGTACACGGTCGCTTTTAAAATGACTGGCTTGTTGGTTGAGCAGCAGGTTCCCATAATAATTTCCTTCATTGTTCCCGTTCGAAAATCCACTGATCAACATGGATTCATCTTTGATATTCAGGTCGAGTTCCGTCCAGCTGGTAAAGATTTTTTGAAGGGATGAACGATTTTTCATCGGGGTAGAAAGGAGTTGTGCCAGCAACTGATGAATGTATTGATGATTGACAAAGAGGTGAATTGCCGATTTTGAACCAATGGTTTTGAGGAGTGGCATTAATTCGGGATGTTGCTGGGTAAGGTCGTTGTTAATTTGCCGTAAGGCTTCTTCAACAAATATGGATTTTTGGCTGAAAATCAAAAGCCCGTTTTCATTGGCCAGGTATAGTTGTTCGTTAGGGGCAATGGTGATTTCATGAATATTGCTTTTGTTGTATTTACGGCTGGTCAGTTGAAATGCAGGATCGGATTTGAATTGTTGCAGCAGTTCATCGGCCAGTGAAAGATCGCTTTTATCTTTCATCCTGACAATGGAAAGCAGACTGACATCATTCTTTCCGCTGATGTTGAAAGCCAGTAACATGGTTTTTCCCTTCAACAATTTCAGCATCAAGGCATCCCGTTGAACCCGGCTCATCAAGGTGTCAACCTTCTCTAATTCGCGGTTCAAAGCAGGGATTGATTTCAGGGTCAACCACTGCTCGTTGCGCTGCAGTTGCCGGTATTGTTCAACTGGGTCGTTTATTTGAACCACCAGTGGCGATTCGGCAGGTATTGCCAGCAAATAGCCTTCGTTGTTGAAGGTCCCGGCAGGTTTAAAATAGTAATAGTAAAAAGTACCACCTACCAATAAAAGCAGTGCCGCTATCAAGGGGTATTGGTATTTCCTGGGCATCATTATTCAGCTTTTTGTAATTGGTTTGAATATTTTTTATCGTCAAATTTCTCTTCATAAAAAGGAGTCCGTGCCTGCCTGATTCTTTTGGGCGTTTGTTTGTGGAACCTGGAGTAATAGGTTCGGTAACGGTTTTCAAAAAATGGCAGGTATTTTTGCCGCATTTGTTTGTGGGTGTCGAAGTTGAAAAAATAGGTGACCCCCAACATGAATTTGGCAGTAAGGTCGTTGACCCGTACCCTGTAAAGCGGTGTCAGATCATTGGGAACTTCAGGCCGTAAGTCCGAATTGAAATTGTGAATGCCGTCGAGATTGTCGGCACCAATCATTTGGAAACTGGTTTCGGCCGAAAAAAATACGCGGTCGCTCAACTGATAGTTGATCCCAAAGGCCGGGCTCAAAATGAAGTGGGAATCTTTTTGAGGACTTGGATACCTGCCCTTGAGGTAAAGCGGGTGGGTGAGGCCGGTAAATTCGTAGTTGGCCATGTCCTTGTATCCCATTTCTACCGATGGGAACAGGATCCCCAACATGAGTTTGGTATAAAGGTTCAATTTCAGGTAGCCCTGGGTGTAAGTGCTGAAATTGATGAAATTGTATTTCAGAAAAAAAGAATAATTGGTGACGTCCGAATCGTAGTAAATGGCAAAAGGCTGATAATCCATCCTTTCATTATTGAAGGATGTATGCAGCATGAGCCAGTTCACGTTGGCCGAACTGTTTTTATAGCCTTTGTAATTCGATACGCCAAATTCGAAACCCAGTTCGAGCCGCTCGTAAATCATTTTGGCAATCATCAGGTTGAAACCCCAGTCCGATTGGTTGTTCATATCGTTGCTGCTACCGGCAAAATCCTTGGTGACCTCACTGAGCAAAGCAGTCCTGCCCAGCTGGAAAGTGAAGTTCCAGTTGGTTTCAAAATTGTTTTCATCAACCACCCAACCCTGTCCGTAGAGCTTGATTGCTGAGAAAACAAAAAGGAATATGGCCACTGCGCTGCTTCTCAAATTTTTCTGAACACTTGTTAATGAATGATCGAAAATGGCCTTTTTGGGTGCTTAAATATACCTTGTTTCTGACGAATTTCGGTTCAAAATTGAAACTTTAAAAAGAACGTTTTATTGTTTCTTTACCTCTGATGCATCCACCAATTTATAGAGTTTATCGGCCCTTCTGATTTTTTCACCTACCGGGATCGAACAGGTAACACCTTTTGGTGCTGCATTAACAGATTCCATGGCAACCCGTATTTCCTTCACTTCGGTTTCAATAACGCCGGTGGTTGGGCCTGTAATGATGATGCGGTCGCCTACCCTGAGTTCGCGGGTTTCAATTTTGAATTCACCCACGCCGATGTTGGAAAAATAGTTCAGGCTTTTTCCGATATAAATTTTCCGTAAAGTAGCCTGCGATCCATAATTGCTGCTCCATTCGCCCAGGCGTTGCCCCAGGTAGTAACCATCCCAGAATCCGCGGTTGAAAACTGTTGCCAGTTGCTGATCCCAACGGGCAATTTTATCGGGGGTAAAATCGTGGTTCAGATAGGCCTCGGCGGCTTCGCGGTAACATTTCACCACCGTTTTCACATATTCGGGAGCACGGGCCCTTCCTTCAATCTTCAGTACAGCAACGCCCGAATCGAGTATTTTATTGAGAAAATGAATGGTTTTCAAATCCTTGGGTGACATGATGTATTCATTGTCGATTTCCATCTCGTTGCCCGTTTCCTTATCGGTAACCAGGTAACTGCGCCGGCACACCTGCATGCAACTGCCACGGTTGGCCGATGAATTCATCTCATGTAAACTGAGGTAGCATTTCCCTGAGGTAGCCATGCACAAAGCGCCATGGACAAACAGTTCAAGCCTCACCAGTTGGCCGCTTGGTCCGGTAATGTTTTCCGAAATTATTTGCCGGTTGATTTCCCAGATACGGCCAATGTTCATTTCACGGGCAAGCACTACCACATCGGCAAACTGGGCAAAAAAGCGTAAGGCTTCAATGTTGGTGATGTTT
>JAFGVJ010000095.1 GCA_016938055.1 Prolixibacteraceae bacterium | reverse complement strand
GAATATCATCGTAGTGCTGGATTAACGCAGCGGATAGGTTTTCAGAATTTCAGAAGAATTTTTCAGAATGTCGATGTATTGTGCCCTTTTGTAAGCATATTCATCTTTGATGTTCTGTTTGGACAATTTACCCTTGAAATCGCTCAATTGTGCATAACCTTTCTGATCCATCCATTTCTCCAGTTCACTGAGAAGGGTAGTGGCATATCCAACGCCATTTTCGTAGAAAGCACTGACCATTTGAACAGCATCGGCACCGGCCAGGATCATTTTAATCACATCGCTGCTGTTTTTGATGCCCCGGTTGGCAATGACACTTGCTTTGATTTTGCCATATAACAAACCTGTGTAGCGCAAGGTTACCTGGTAATCGCCTTTACGGGTCAGTTCCCACGGAAAATAAAATTCTTCAGTTTCGATATCAATTTCGGGTTGGAAAAACCGGTTGAACAGTACAATACCATCAGCACCGGCCTTGCTTAACTTGGTCATGAAGCTGAGCGGGTTGGTGTAAAAAGTGCTGACTTTCACACTCACGGGGATCTTTATCGCTTCTTTGATTTCTTTCAATATTTTGACTTGATGATCTTCGATCATTTTAGCATCGGCCTCGGCCGAAACGGGGACTCTGTAAAAATTGATTTCCAGGCCGTCAACTCCAGTTTCCTCAATCAGTTTGGCATATTCAACCCAGGTAGGACTATAAATGGCATTGACACTGGCAATTACTGGAATCGAAACGCTTTCTTTGAGTTTACGCAGGGCAATCAGGTGTTCTTTTGGTCCGGCATGTTCAATCTCTGGAAAAATCTTTTCCATTTCGGCACCCCTGAAATCGTATTCATGCAATTCTTCGTCCAGCTGCAAGGATTCCAGTTGGATCTGATCTTCAAACAACGATTTATATACGATGGCAGCAACGCCGGCTGCTTCGGCTTTTTTAATTTGTTCCAGATCGGACACCATGTTGCTGGCACCCAGTACAATGGGGTTCTTTAGTAGTATCCCCATGTAGCTTGTTGATAAATTGGCCATATTTGATCTTTGTTAATGTTTATTTCGTTTAGTTAAATAAAAAACAAATCGTCGGAGCATTTTGTTTGCTGTTTCAGAATATCTGACTGCACTTTTTTTTCGTTCGATATTTATTGTAATTTGAGCTAACAATTTAAAACAATTATTAACAAGTCATCTTTTATGAAAAAGCTCTTATTTATTCTGTTGGTAAGCCTGGGAATGATAATCCGTGCGCAGGATTTGGTAATTCTCCACACCAACGACATGCATTCGCATCTGAATGGGTTTTCGCCTGAGGCCGAATACACTCCTTTAATCAAAGACAATGACCCTACCAGGGGTGGTTTTGCTCGCATTGCCGGTTATATTGCTGCTGAAAAGGAAAAAACAGGAGACCATATCCTGGTGGTGGATGGTGGCGATTTTTTGATGGGAACCCTTTTCCAAACCCTTGAATTAAAAGAAGGTTTTCAATTAAACCTGATGAAGAAAATGGGCTATGATTTTGTAACGCTCGGAAACCATGAGTTTGATTATGGCCCCGATATGTTGGCGAAAATCATCAACAACAACCTCCGAAACGGCGATATTCCACAGATATTGAGTACCAATTATGGCGGTTCAACCATTGCTCCCGACCAAGAATTGCAATTATTGTATGAAAATGGTACCATACTCTCTTATGCTGTCACCGAAAAAAATGGCATTACCATTGGTTTGTTTGGTTTAATGGGAATTGATGCTGATGAATCGATCGCATCGTACTATGGACTTAAATTTCAGGATCAGAAAAAAGTGGCGAAGACAACAGCCAGGTACCTGAAGCAGGTTGAGAAGGTCGATTTGGTAATTGCCTTATCACACAGCGGTGTTTCAAAAAATAAAAAAGATGAGTGGAGTGGCGAGGATATTGAATATGCCAAAGCTGCTCCCGATATCGATTTAATTATCAGTGGTCATACCCATTCTTATTTGCCTGAGTTGATACAGGCAGGTAATGCAGTGATTGTCCAAACTGGTTCATCGGGCTTGAATGTGGGAAGAATTGAGTTGCATTTGAACAAAGGTCAAAAGCCCGGAATCGCTTATCAGTTGATTCCCATGAACGATGCAGTGACTGCCGATGCCAATGTTCAGGCAATGATCGATGAAAAAATACCGGTCATTGAAACTCATGTTTTACAGCACATTCAGGTGAAAATGAATGAACCCTTGTTTGAAACAGCTTTTGACCTGGTTATGGATGAAGACAAGCCTTTTGAAAGTAACCTGGGACCTTTTCTGGCCGATGCCATTCATTACGACCTGAATCGCCCTGAAGGGCCCAAAGTTGATATGGCACTTGTAGCTACGGGGGTAATCAGAAACAATGTTGTAAAAGGAAACAAAGGTTTTCAAAACATCAGCGATATTTTTAACGTGATGCCACTGGGTTTGGGAAAAGAAGATTTACCGGGTTCACCCCTGGGGAAAATCTACATCACCGGCAATGAATTGAAAAAGGTCCTGGAACTGATTCTGGCGGTATCACCTTCCAAAAAGAATTATTACCTCTATTATTCAGGTACTCAAATCGAATACAATCCCGAAAAAGGCTTGTTTAAGAAAATATCCGCTATCAAAATCGGCGACCTTCAAAATGGATTCAATGAGCTGGATATCAGTAAGAGAAGTACTCAGTTGCTCAGTATTGCTGCCAACGAGTACATGATCAGTTTTATTGGACAATTGAAGAAAATGAGCTTTGGAATTGTCAAAGTGGTTCCCAAAGATGTTGACGGCTTTCCGGTAGATGCCAGCCAGTTTGTGATTGATCTGGATGTTGAAAAGGAAGGCGTACAGGAAGCAAAAGAGTGGCTTTCGATTTACAATTATGTAAAAAGTTTCGAAGATGTAAATGGCAATCAGGTTCCTGATGTTCCTGAGCATTATCGTTCCAAAAAGAATCCCTTGATCCTGGTAAAATAATCAATGGTGATTTCAGTTTAAAAAACAACCCCGGGTGAAAGCACACCCGGGGTTGTTTGATTATCAGTGTATCAGGTTCTAAAACAGGCTGTATACTACGGTGAGGCCTGACATCACCACCGAAACCATGGTCATCAGTTTGATGAGAATGTTTAGTGATGGGCCCGAAGTATCTTTGAAGGGGTCGCCAACGGTGTCCCCAACAACAGCGGCTTTGTGTGCATCGCTGCCTTTTCCTCCGAGGTTTCCTTTCTCGATGTATTTTTTAGCGTTGTCCCAGGCTCCACCAGCGTTGTTCAAAAATACGGCCAATGTAAAACCGGTTGTTAAACCACCCATCAGCAAGCCAACAACTCCGGCAACACCAAATACCAAACCAACAGCTATGGGTACGATGATGGCCATCAGCGAAGGCACAATCATTTCGCGTTGTGCACCTTTGGTCGAAATGGCCACACATTTGGCATATTCAGGTTTTGCGGTTCCTTCAAGAATGCCAGGTATTTCGCGAAACTGGCGACGTACTTCATCCACCATGGCACCGGCAGCTCGCCCTACGGCTTTCATGGTCATGGCACTGAAAACAAAGGCCATCATGGCACCCAGGAACAATCCTCCCAGCAACATGGGGTTGAACAATGAGAGGTCGTAATAAGCTGAAAAATCCTGCAGGGTAGCCTGTGTGAGCAGCACTTGTTTGGCGCCATCAACAGCCACTGCCGATCCATCGTTGATGAACTGGATGCCGTTGCGAACCAACACATCGCCATCGACCAGCATGTCTTTCAGCCAGATTTTGATTTCTTCCATATAGGCAGCCAGAAGCGCCATGGCAGTAAGGGCTGCCGAACCAATGGCAAATCCTTTACCGGTTGCTGCAGTGGTATTCCCTAACATATCGAGTGCGTCGGTTCTTTCACGAACTTCTTTGGGCAGGTGAGCCATTTCGGCATTTCCACCGGCATTGTCAGCAATGGGGCCAAAAGCATCAGTGGCCAAGGTAATTCCCAGGGTGGAAAGCATCCCTACGGCAGCAAAACCAATTCCATATACTCCTTCGCCAAAATTGCTGAAGCCACCGGCAAAGCCGAAAGCAGCTATGATACCGGCTACAATGGTAACTACAGGAATCCAGGTAGAATACATTCCGGTAGCAATTCCGTCGATAATGGTGGTAGCAGGGCCTTGCTGAGCTTGTTTGGCAATACCTTTGGTTGGTTTGTATTCGTCGGAGGTAAAGTATTCGGTTCCTTGTCCGATGATGGTTCCGGCAACCAAACCGGCAATGACTGCACCTACAATTCCCCAGGTGATCATGCCAAAGAAAGCCATCACAATGACTACACCAATAATGAGTACGGTACTGCCACCAGTCCCCAGCAACAGGGCGTTGAGCAGGTTCTTTTGGGTGGCTGATTCTTTGGTCCGTACCATGAAAATACCAATGATGGAAAGAATGATCCCCACTGCCGCAACAATCATGGGAGCGACAATTTTAGCCGCTTGTTCTTCGGCATTCATCGAGAGGGCGGCACCGAGAGCTGCGGTGGCCAGAATTGAACCTGCATAAGATTCATAAAGGTCGGCACCCATACCGGCAACGTCACCTACGTTATCACCTACGTTATCGGCAATGGTGGCGGGGTT
>JAFGVJ010000094.1 GCA_016938055.1 Prolixibacteraceae bacterium | reverse complement strand
GTTCTTGATTTGAGCCAGCAAAACAGCGTTGGGGTTTTCCTTGAATTTTTCATAGAGGTTTCGTACCAACTGGGCATAGCCCAGAAAACGGTTGGTATAGGCCAGTAGAATCAGTGATACCGCTGAAAACAACAAAGCCGGTGTGGTTAATGTCAATCCTTCCATCGCTGTTTGATCATTTTTTGTAAATTATGTGCAAATTTAAGTGTTTATTATCTGTTTTCAGCATTTAACCGAATTCCCTTGCATTTATGAAAACACATGCCGAAATCATTAATTTTGTCGCGTTAAAAAACTAAAAAAATGACCAGTAACTACGATGAATTGAAGAGAACGAAAATAGTGGCCACCATTTCGGATTGGAAAAGTGAACCGGAATACATCAGGTCACTGTATGAAAACGGGATGAATGTTGTGCGCATGAATACCGCACACATCAACCGCGAAGGTGCTACAAAAATCATGAACAATGTACGTTCGGTCTCTGATAAAATTGCCTTGTTGATCGATACCAAAGGCCCCGAAGTTCGTACCATTAATTTAAAAGAACCCCTCAATGTAACCTTTGGCGATCAGGTGAAAGTGACCGGCAACTTAAGCAAAACCGACTGTTTATGTGTGAACTATCCCGGTTTTGTCAACGAAATACCGCTTGGTTCCAGGTTGCTGATCGACGATGGTGAAATTGAACTGGAAGTAAAATCGAAAGACAGCGATTTTTTGTACACCGAAGTGACCAACAACGGAGTCATCAAAGACCGAAAAAGCATCAACGTACCCGGAGTGAGCATCAAATTGCCTTCTCTTACCGAAAAGGATAAAGATTTCATTTTGTTTGCCATTGAAAACAACATTGAATTCATTGCCCATTCATTTGTTCGAAACAGGGAGGACCTCCTTGATATTCAAAAAATTCTTGACGAACATGACAGTCCAATCAAGATCATTGCCAAAATTGAGAATCAGGAGGGGGTCGATAAAATTGATGAAATACTGGATCATGCTTATGGGGTGATGATTGCACGTGGCGACCTGGGCATTGAAATACCAGCCGAAAAGATCCCGGTGGTTTCCCGCATGTTGATCAAAAAATGCATCGAGCGGAAGCGTCCGGTGATCATGGCCACGCAAATGCTGCACACCATGATTGAAAATCCACGACCTACCCGCGCCGAAGTGAGCGATATTGCCAATGCTGTTTACAACCGTTGCGATGCCATTATGCTCAGTGGAGAAACAGCTTATGGAAAATATGGTGTTGCTGCTGTGAAACTGATGACCAGGGTGTCCATCGAGGTGGAAAAAAACAAAGACCGTCGAAACGACATTGTTCCTCCAATCAACAATGATCCTTCGAATTTTCTGGCTCAAACTGCTATTAAGGCAGCACTCGACATGAATACAACCGCCATTGTTACCGACACTTTTTCGGGACATAATGCCCGCCACATGTCGGCCTACCGTGGCGAAATACCGGTTTTTGCCAAATGCTACAAACCAAGGGTGATGCGTGAACTGGCCCTTTCGTACGGTGTTTTTCCTACGGTGATCAAACCCAGGCGCAGCCGCGATAAAACCATCAAAGCCTGTTTGAAGAGCCTGGTCGATGACCAAAGCATATCCATTGATGACAAAATTGTATTTGTGGGAAGTAGTTACGGAATTCGTGGTGCAGCTTCCTTCCTGGAAATCATCAAGGTGAAAGAAGGTATCAGCCCGAAAATGGAAGAAGATTTAATGAACCTGATTGGTCCAAAAGATAAATAGCGTTCTTGCTTCAACTTGAACTCAAAAAACCATGGATCTAACAATCGCTCCATGGTTTTTTGCTATTTTCCAATCCTTCGGGTAAAGAAACTGATCACTTAAGTGCTTCAAAAAGTATTTCAACCGGATGCAGGGCTTTCTTGCCCGTACCATGGGCAATTTGCTCACGACAACTGGTGCCGGGAGCCACAATCTGATAATCGGCCGGGGTTTGGCGAACAGCCGGGAACAACACCATTTCGCCAATTTGCATCGAGATTTGATAGTGTTCCTTTTCGTACCCAAATGAACCAGCCATGCCACAACATCCCGAGGGGATTTCTTCGACCCTGTAATTCTCAGGTATTTGCAGCATCTTCATCGATGCAGCGGTGCTTACCAATGCTTTCTGATGACAGTGACCGTGCAATTTTATTTTCAATGCTTGCGTGGTGAATTGTTCTTTCCGAATGCGACCTGCTTCAAACTCACTGACCAAAAACTCATCAATCATCAAAGTATTGGCAGCCAATTGTTGTGCATCAGCTTTCAAAGCTTCCCCAACCAAATCGGGGTATTCATCACGGAACGATAAAATGGCCGATGGTTCAATCCCTATCAGCGGCGAGTCAGCTGTAACAATGTCCTTTAACAGCATCACATTTTGTTGTGCCAGTTTTTGAGCACGCCTGACCAGTCCTTTCGAGAGAAAAGTACGACCGCTGTACACATGTTGAGGGATCACCACTTCGTAGCCAAGTTTCTCCAGCAATAGAATGGTTTTAATCCCGATGTGCGAATCGTTCACATCGAGAAATTCGTCGTTAAAAAGATAGACTTTGGGCTTGGCAGTACTGGCCGAAGCATGTTTTTTCATCCATTGTGCCAGTGACTGTTTCGATAAGCGTGGCAGGGGACGTTTTACCGAAAAGCCAATCATCAATTTGAGTAGTGCCGACAAATATTTTGACTTCAACAACCAATTAGTGAGCGGATTAAACTTAATTGCCAACTGCATCAACGCGGGATAATGGGCAATGAGGCGGGTACGGATTGAAACCGGGTTCCCATCGTAATGATTCTGCAGAAAGTCGGCTTTTAACCTGGCCATATCTACGCCCGAAGGGCATTCGCTTTTACAAGCTTTGCATGACAGACAAAGATCGAGAGAGAGCTTTACCGCATGCTGGTCGGCCCAATGAAGGTCCGAAGGACGGGTGATGAGCTCCCTCAGAACATTTGCCCTTCCACGGGTCGAATGCATCTCATCGCGGGTAGCCATGAAACTTGGACACATGGTGCCACCAATGATTTCCGATTTTCTGCAATCGGCAGTACCATTGCATTTTTCAATGGCTCGCGCCATACCCTGCTCCAGCTTGTAATCGAAATATGCATTGAGCACTGGTGTTTCCTGTCCGGGCTGGTAACGCAGCCAATCGTGCATGGGCGGTGTGTCTATGATCTTGCCGGGGTTGAACAGCTGATGGGGATCCCAGCAATTTTTAACAGCTTTCAGCATTTCATACACTTTGCTTCCCAACATGAACGGAATGAACTCACCCCTCAGTCGCCCATCGCCATGTTCTCCACTGAGCGATCCATGGTATTTTTTCACCAAACGGGCTGTCTCAATGGCAATTTTGCGGAAGAGCAACACTTCATCGGGATCTTTCAGGTTTAGAACGGGACGCAGGTGAAGTTCACCCGTAGCAATGTGAGCATGGAAAACTGCCTCGAGTTTCAGCTCCTTCAACAATTGCCTGAATTCGTGTAAAAATGCAGGCAGCCGATCTACCGGAATGGCAGTATCTTCAACCACCGACACCGGCTTGGCATCACCGGGCATGTTCGACAGCACGCCTAAACCGGCTGTTCGCAATGCCCAGACTTTGGGAATGTCAGCTCCCCAAATTAAGGGAAAATGATACCCCAATCCCTTGTTGCGAAGTGCTTCTTCAATTTTTGCTGCCCTGGAAATGATATCATCCCTCTCGTTGCTCCACAATTCAATGATCAGGATGGCTGCCGGATCGCCTTCGATGAAAAAACGGTTCCGGTTCAAAGCAATGTTCTTACGGGTCTGATCCAGTATGGCTTTGTCCATCAACTCAATGGCCGATGGGTGATATTTCAGGGCAGTAAGGTTGGCATGGAAAGCATCTTCAAGCTTGTTGAAATGCACGCATAGCAGGGCTTTTTCATTGGGTGGAAGCGGTATCAGGTTCAGCTTCATCGAGGTGGTAAAAGCCAAAGTACCTTCAGAACCAGCTAACAGTTTAGAAAAATTGAAGGATTCCCCGTTCTTTTGGAAAGGTAGCATATGAAGGAGCATGTCGAGCGCATAGCCATTGTTCCGGCGTGGAACCGAGGGATGGGGATATTGCTTCGAAATCTCAGCCTGTGTTGCCTGATCGCTCAATAAGTCATTGATTTGCCGGTAGAGTTTTCCTTCGAGGGTATTTAATTGAAGTTTCTTTAGAAATTCGTCGTGAGCCAACGCGCCGAATTGAACTTCACTCCCATCACTTAAAAGCGCCTCTACTTCAAGGATGTGTTCCCGCACACTGCCGTGTACCAGCGAATGTAACCCGCAACTGTTGTTTCCCAGCATGCCGCCCATGGTACAACGGTTAGCGGTAGATGTTTCGGGTCCAAACATCAATCCGAAAGGTTTCAGGTGCAGGTTCAGTTCCGATAAAACCACTCCGGGTTCTACCCTCACCCATTTTTCATCGGCATTCACTTCGAGGATACGGTTCATGTATTTCGAAATGTCTACCACAATGCCATGTCCAACAACTTGTCCGGCAAGAGAAGTACCTGCACCGCGCGGGATCAGTGAAGTTCGGTGTTTTCCGGCAAAATGAATCAACTTCACGATGTCGGTTTTATTGCTTGGTAAAGCAACAGCGCGGGGCATTTCACGATAGGCCGAAGCATCGGTGGCATAAAGAATTTTTGAAAGGTGATCGTAACGGAATTCACCCTCAAAATTTTTCGCAAATTTTTTTAAGTCAGCGTATTGGATATTTTCAGAAGGGTTCATTATACGTCCAGTTCAACCAAGGTGATGCCTGATCCTCCAAACTGGATGTGTTCATCGCCAAACGATTTCACCAAAGGTTCAGATTTCAGATAATTTCGGATAACTTCTTTCAGAATGCCATAACCTTTGCCGTGCAAAATACGAAGGTTTTTTGAACGCACCATGATGGCATCGTCGATGAATGACTGAATAATCGACAGTGCTTCTTCGGCACGGATGCCCCGCACATCGATTTCGGTACTGAAATTCAGTTTCTTATTGAGCAAATCATTGGTTCGCTGCAAGGAATCGGCCTTGGGCTGCATCCGTTTGACCTGTTCTGCACGCTTGGCTTCATTGCTGCCGATGGGTTCAATTTTATCGGGCGTTGTGGCTGTGATGAGGTTACCCAGGGCCACCACAATTTTGCTTTTGTCAATGTCAATGATTTCGCCGATGGCCCCGTTGGCTTTAAAACGAATCTGATCGCCGGGCGCGAAAATCACCTGAGCCTGAACAGGAACACCAGTTTTCAATGGAGGCTGCTGTTTTTTCTTTCCGCGGTTCAGCTCCTTTTGCCGGAGCTGTTCCATTCTTTTCAAAATAATTTCTTCCTTTTCAGGATCAATTCGACTGATCACTTCTTTTTGCTCAACCAGCTTTTTACGGATGGAGCGCGTTATTTCTTTTTCGGCTTGGTTTTCCCTGATTTCACGGATGGTTTTCTCCACCAATCGGTTGGCATCGTCAATGATTTGGCGGGCTTCCTTTTTGGCAGCTTCAACAATTTCTTTCCGCTGTTTCCGGGTCATTTGCAATTCTGTCTGGTATTCATCACTCAGCGTATCGAGGTTTTTCTCCACCTTGCGGATGCGCTGCCTTTTGTTTTCCCAGTATTGCTTGTCGCGTACAATTTCGCGCAGGCTTTTGTCGTAATCGATGTGTTCTTTTCCCAATTTTTCGGTGGCTTCCTGCAAGATCCCCTCGGGAAGGCCAATTTTTCGGGCAATTTCGAAAGCAAAAGAACTACCTGGTTCTCCTATCAGCAATTGGAACAAAGGGCGCATGTGATGGGCATCGTACAACATGGCACCATTCACAATTCCCTGTTGCGACGATCCAAAATGTTTCAGGTTGGTATAATGGGTGGTGATCACCCCATAAGTTCCCAGTTGATTCAGCTTGTTGAGTACTGCTTCGGCAATGGCACCGCCCAGCATGGGCTCGGTTCCGGTGCCAAATTCATCAATCAGCACCAATGAATGACGGTTGCAATGCTGAACGAAGAATTTCATGTTCATCAGGTGCGAAGAGTAGGTGCTCAGGTCGTTGTCAATGGACTGTTCATCGCCAATATCAATAAAAATGCTTTTAAAAATCCCGGTTTTGCTGCCTTCCACCACAGGAACCAACAGGCCACATTGCAGCATGTATTGAATGAGCCCTACGGTTTTCAAACAAACCGATTTTCCCCCGGCATTGGGCCCCGAAATGAGCAGGATACGCTGATCGTCATCGAAACGGATAGTCAAGGGCACCACTTCGCGGTTTTCGCGTTTGAGAGCCTGCATCAGCAAGGGATGACGCGCATGGTACCATTCGAAACGGGGTTCGTTCCGGATATCGGGTTTGATGCATTCGAACTGTCGGGCAAACAAGGCTTTCGATCGAACAAAATCGATTTCTCCCATAAAATCATAGGAGATCAACAAATCATCGGCCGATGGGCGCAATGCATCTGAAAATTGAATAAGAATCCTGATGATTTCTCTTTTCTCGGCATTTTCCAATTCACGCAAACGATTGTTCAGTTCTACAATTTCGGCGGGTTCTATGAATGCAGTTTTACCGGTAGCTGATTCATCGTGTACAATGCCGTTCAGTTTCTTTTTGTTGGCCGCTACCACGGGAATCACCGGTCGGCCATCGCGAATGGCCACTGTAGTGTCTTCATCAACAATTCCTTCGGTCATGAGGTGGCGAAGGATGGTCTGCATTTTTTTGCTGATGGAACCCTGGAGTGAAAACAACTGGCTGCGGATATGCTGGAGTTCAGGCGAGGCATTGTCTTTGATTGCTCCCTGCTTGTTCAGCAACTGGTCAATTTGTTTCAGCACCTCGTCGAAGAGGATAACATCGCCCGACAAAGCTTTCAGTAAAGGAAAGCGTTCACCGTTATCACCCTTGAAAAAATTCACAATGGCACGAACGGTTTCCAGCGAACGACGAAGGTTGAACAACTCAACAACTTCGAGATAAGTTCCTTCAATTTTAATTTTACGAAGTGCTTGTCGCATGTCGTAAAAATGATTGGTCGGAAACTGATCGCTCGTTCGGAGAATGATTAGAAATTCGTTGACCAAACCGGTTTGATGCAGAATGTCATCGTAACGGGTGAGAAATGCAATGGCTTCCACCTTTTCCCTGCCTATCTCACTCAAACAATTGGCCGACAGCATCTGCCTGATACGGTCAAATCCAATTTTCTGTTCAAAATTATTGGGATAAATGGCGGGCATTTCTTTTTTTAATGCAAAGTAAGTAAGAAAAGCCTGAGGCTACAAATCAGTTTCGCAAAGCATCTGAATACAAGCCAACGCTGCGCTGGTGGTAAATGGTTTCGACAGAAAATCATCCATCCCGATACTTTTGCAGTATTTGACTTCTTCGGGTTGATTATTGGCAGTAATGGCAATAATTTTCAGAGGCTTGAGTTCAGGGTGATCCTGCTCCATTTTCCGAATGATTTTGGTTGTTTCGTAACCATCCATGATGGGCATTTTCACATCCATCATTATCACATCGTATTGATGTTGAGCAATTTTTTCGAGTACTTCCTGGCCGTTGTGTGCAAAATCGAGTTGTGATGCAATGGACCGCAAGGTGAATTCGGCCACCTTCACATTGATTTTATTGTCCTCGGCAACCAGTATTTTGTATTTATTCATATGGAATTGGATGCAAAAATGCTTTGTTCGTTAATATTGGAAAGCGCCTACATTTATTTTGTCGAACATCACTTCAAAATAAAAGGTAGAGCCTTCACCCTTTTTACTTTTCACTTTCAATTCTCCGCCCATCATTTCTATCAATTTATTGCTGATGGAAAGTCCCAGACCGGTACCTCCATATTTTCGGGTAGTTGATGTATCGGCTTGTGTAAATGATTCAAAAATATTTTCTACTTCTTCGTTGTCCATTCCAATGCCCGTGTCAATTACTTTGACCTGTATGCAATGCTTTAAATCTGAATTGCCAATGACCTTTAACTCAATGGTTACACTGCCTGTGTGCGTAAATTTAATGGCATTGCTAACCAAATTGAGCAAGACCTGCTTAAAACGTAGACCATCGCCCAACACCGTCTCGGGCAGGTTGTTATCCAGTACGCAAAGTAATTTGATATCGTTCGAATCGGCTGTAAAGTTCATCATTTCTTTCACTTCGGTCACCAGGTCCTTCACCGAAACGGGCGATTTTTCCAGTTCGAGCTTTCCTGCCTCTATTTTTGAAAGATCCAGTATGTCGTTGATGATGTGCAGCAGATTGTTGCCCGAGCGCATGATGATGTCCACAATTTTTCGCTGATCATCGTCAAGCTCGGTCAGGCTTAGCACGTCGGCCATGCCAATGATACCATTCATGGGCGTACGGATTTCGTGGCTCATGTTCGATAAGAAATTACTTTTGGCAATACTGGCTTCTTCTGCCTTTTTCTTGGCATACTCGAGCCGCTGCTTCACCAGTATCTGTTCAGTAACATCGTGCGAAATACCTACAATGCCGGTTACATTCTGATTGTTGTTTAAAGGTATTTTAGTGGTCGACATCCACTTAGGGGAATCGGAATGACGGTAACTGCTTTCAATTTTATGGAGAAGGGGTTCATTGTTTTTGATAATCAATCGTTCCTCCTGAAAGAATTCATCGGCTTCTTCCCGATCATAGAAATCGTAATCGGTTTTGCCAATGATATGTTCCACTCCGGGAACACCAAGGTGATGTGCCAGTGCCATGTTGGCCCGCGTAAAAACCGATTGGGTATCTTTCACGAAGATGGGAGAAGGAATGTGATCGATGAGCAGCTGCAGCAAATCCCTTTCGGAAGCGAGCGCATCCTTAGCAGAAATCAGGTCACTTACATCGCGGCTGATGCCAACGGTTCCAATGTTGTTCCCTTTGTCGTCGCAAATGGGTACCTTGATTGAATTCATCCAGCGATAAACACCGTTGTTGGTTCCAAGATACTCGAGTTTGTTTTTTGTAGTTCCCTGAAACAGGATTTCCTGTTCGGTGGTAAAGGCCTCGCGGGCATTGGCAGGATCAAAATAATCGAAATCGGTTTTGCCAATGGCTTCATCAGGATTTTCAAGTCCGATAAGGCTTGCCTGAGCCTTATTGACCCTGATAAATTTACTTTCGCTGTCCTTGAAATAAATGGTATCGGGAATGGCATCCATCAACACTTCCAACAATTTTTCATCATTGAATTGGTCCTCTTCGTGGTGATGTGGCTGACTGATGTTTTCGTAAATGCCAACAATACCAATGATATCGCCTTCTTTTGTATGCGGGTATTTATTGAATCGCAACCACTTACGATTCCCATTTTTGAATTCAATTTCCTTTTCGATGCCCACAGCCGGTACGCCGGATTTTAAAATCTGTGCATCATAAGCACTCATTTCAAGGGCATTTTTATCGTTGAAAAGGTCCTGGTCGGTTTTCCCGATGATGGCGTCAATGGTATCAAGTTCGAAATCGGCAGCAAATTTCTGGTTACAACCAATGTACTGTCCATGAGGATTTTTCCAGAAAATGCGCTGCGATACACTGTTAATGAGTTGTTCTATTTCGCTAACTGAAGTATTGATCAGTTTTCGGGGAAAAATGGTATTCACATGACCATACAAGGACTTTTTGCTCAGGGTCAAAGTATTGTACAGCTCAACAGGCGAAAAATTGAGGGGAAGATAATGGTCCGAAAGGTTTTCAACTTTGGCTTGATGAAAAATTTCTGCTTCGTTTTCATACACGTACACCATAAAATTACTGATCGATAGCTGATGCAGCGCATGATGATAACGCTCAAGGATCTCGCCATTGACTAAAAACACCAGATCGCGACGAATGGTATTCACCCCCGAAAAATAAAGGTCAGCATCCGTTTGATTCAGACTGATGTTCTTGTCAATTTTTAAACAAGCAATCCTCAAACGTTTGAAAAATTCATCGCTGGCAAAAAGCTGTATGAGCTTGATCATAAATTATCCTTAACGGCATAAAAATAGTATAAAAAATCAATGATCACGTCCACTGATGCTCAATGAATGCTTAAAATGATTTCTTCTTGTTTTTCCGTTCATCCGGAAAGGTTAGGAACCATTCGTTCCAAAACGAATTGATTTCATACTTTACTTCTTTACTTAAGGACAAAATGCCCAATAAGTTAGGAATGGTCATAAAGGCTATGGTAATTCCTGAGAAAATCCAAATAATGGTAGTATCGGCAAATGATGCCAGGAAAAAGCCCAGAACATACAGTATCCGGTAATAAACTATGTATTTCACGCCCCACAGATAAGTCACGGCCCGGTCGCCGTAGTACGACCAGCTGATGGCGGTTGAAAAGGCAAACAACAATAAGCCAATGGTTACAATGTACCTTCCCCAGGGGCCAAACCAGCTTCTGGTAAATGCCTCGTTGGTTAAGGGGGCACTGTGCAGCAATGATTTCCCTTCCAGTTTGATGGCGGGCATGCCGCTAATTCTCCCGTTGACTACCGGAATAGACCCTGTAAACAACTGTTTATTTTCATAAACAAGTACTTCTTCGGCCACCGAACGGGCATGTAAAACAGTGAGGTCTGTTACAATGTTACCATCCTGAACCATCATTTCACCGTTAAAAACCATGTCGGTATTGTTGTCTCTCAGATAATGATAAAGTGTTTCCACATCGGCATCGTTCCTATCCGACAAAGATTCCTGCAGGATCATCATGTCGGTTTGCTGGAACTGGTTCTGGTGTTTTTCTTTCCAAACGCCCGAAGCCAACAAGGTTAAGCCCGTCAACATGCAAATGATAATGGTATCGATAAATGGTTCAAGCAAGGCGACCAATCCTTCCGAAACCGGTTCATGGGCACGGGCAGCAGCATGGGCAATGGGTGCTGAGCCCTGACCTGCTTCGTTTGAAAATAGCCCCCTGTTTACACCACGGTTAAAGGCAAAGGCAAAACCTGCACCCAGAAATCCGCCGGCTGCAGCAGTTCCGGTGAATACATCGCTTACAATTGAGATTAACGATGGGATAATATTCTCATAATTGTAAAGAATAACTGTAATGGCGCCTAAAAAGTAAACCAACGCCATGATGGGTACCAGGCTGGCGGTTACTTTCGAAATGCGTTTGATTCCACCAATAATGACAAAACCCAACAACAAAGCCAGGATGGCTCCGGTCAGCACCTTATTCATGCCAAAAGTTGAAAACATGGCATTTGAAATGGAATTGATCTGTGGTAAACTGCCGGTGCCAAAAGATGAAAAGATGGTAGCTACTGCAAAAATTGCAGCAAGCCATGGTAATCGCAGCCTGTTTTTCATGTAGTACATGGGGCCTCCGGCAATGGATCCGTCACTGGCTGTTTCGCGGTATTTGTGCGAAAGGGTTACTTCAACAAATTTGGTGGTCATCCCCAGAAAGGCTGTAATCAGCATCCAAAACAGTGCTGCGGGCCCACCCAGGTGAATGGCCAGGGCAACACCGGCTATATTGCCGGTACCAACCGTTCCTGATAATGCTGTTGTAAGTGCCTGAAAATGGCTGGTATCACCTTTATCGCCTGACCGGTCAAATTTGCCCCTGACAATCTGAATGGCATATTTGAAATACCTGATCTGGGGAAATTTCAGATAGATGGTGAAAAAAAGGCCGGTGCCCAATAACAAGTAAACAAACCATTGCGAGCCACCTATATGGTTGTCGATGGTTTGTAAGAATTCGGCAAATTTTTGCATTGTTCATCGTTTTGGTTAGCGTCACGCAAAATAGTAATAATTCACAGAAATGACTTCATCGAATTTTACCACTTCACAGATTTTACGACAGCTACCGATTGAAATCATTTTCAGTACTTGTCTTAGCGCTAACGATTCCTTATTTTTAACCAAAAAAGTATGGTGGACATTTTACTGATCATATTGGGAGCCATTTTTCTTATCATGGGACTGTTAGGTTGCATTCTGCCGGTATTGCCCGGACCACCACTCTCCTATGTTGGCTTGCTCTTGTTACATTTAACCAGCCGTTATCATTTTCAAACCGATTTTTTAATTTTTTGGGCCATTGCAGCCATTGCTGTCACAGTCATTGATAACCTGATTCCGCTTTGGACCACCAAAAAATACGGTGGCAGTAAAAAGGCGGTATGGGGAAGCCTCCTTGGATTACTGGCAGGATTATTTCTTTTTCCTCCTTTTGGCATCATTATCGGCCCTTTTGCAGGTGCGGTAATTGGCGAACTAATGGATGGCAAACAAACTGCTGAAGCGCTTCGCTCAGGTTTTGGGGCATTTATGGGCTTTTTGGGTGGCACCTTGCTGAAAGTGATCACTGTTGGAATGATGGTATTCTATTTTTTTAAGGAGCTGATCTGAAAAATAAGCCAAATGCAGCATACTCTGATTGAGTTGTCAAACGCTGTCAGTTAAAAAAAGTGTTGTTTATCATTTCAATTTTGCATCAAACCACAACCGTATCAGTAGTTTCGACCCCGATATTGTCGTTGTTTATCATTTCAATTTTGCATCAAACCACAACGGTTCCACCGATGGTTAAATATAGTGTAGTGTTGTTTATCATTTCAATTTTGCATCAAACCACAACAGTGGGACTGGAACAATAACAGCCGATCCAGTTGTTTATCATTTCAATTTTGCATCAAACCACAACATCATGTCAGCACGTTCTTTTTTAGGAATTGTTGTTTATCATTTCAATTTTGCATCAAACCACAACGTCAGCCGCTTGTTCTGCCGCTATAAAAGCGTTGTTTATCATTTCAATTTTGCATCAAACCACAACTTTAGCGCATGACGATAAGATCAGAAGCGCGTTGTTTATCATTTCAATTTTGCATCAAACCACAACCCT
>JAFGVJ010000093.1 GCA_016938055.1 Prolixibacteraceae bacterium | reverse complement strand
TGCGGGTGAGTACGGTTTCGCGCATCAGGTTACGGGTAACCGGCGAAGTGCGCAATCTTCTGAGTCGTGTTGTTGGAAAAGCCATATGCTAAGTTTTTTTAATGTTTAATAACTGGTTGATATACTTCCAAAATTGTTTGTACAATGCCTTGTGCATTCGACATGACTGCTGTGGCTAAAGGAATCAATCCATTTGAACGGACTTCGGCCTCGGTGGTGGTGCCAATACAAATGAGGCGTAACTGCTTTTGATCAAAATCAGCAGGAAGTGCATGAATCAGGTTGATAAAGCCCGACGGGCTGGTCAGGATGATGGCATCGTAGTGGTTCAGTATGATCTCCTGTAAGATTTCCTGATCAATCACTTCGGGCATGTTGTTTTGATAAACCAGCAGCGAAGTACAAGGTGCAACAGCCGACAGTGCTTCGGCTACAATACCCCTGGCCAGGCTTCCTTCAGGGAAAAGTAGCCTGTCGCTTGCGTTGATTGCTTTTTTCATTTCTACAGCCAATTCGGCTCCTGTGTTTCCCGGGTTGGTCAGGGTAGATTCATGCCCATATTCAGGCAACAATTGTTCTGTTTTTTTGCCCACTACCGCAATTTTTACCGATGCAGGCATATGGTAGCTACCAGTGATTGCTTTCAGAAAATGAAAAAAGAAGTGGATTCCGCTCGGGCTGGTAAATACAATCCATGAAAACTGATCGAGTTGCCTGAACAAAGCTGTTTCCTTTTCTCCCAAAACAACAGGCTGAAGATCGATGGTGGGCATCTCGAGGAGTTGAGCTCCTTCGTTTTCAATGAGCCTGCGCAGATCTTCGTTCTGATTTTTTGGACGGGTCGAAATAAATATCCTGGTGGACAATCGGTTTCCCATGTTTTATACCGTTTTATTTTTTATTTGATTGAGGATGGAGGCTGCCCCTTTGTCAATCAGTTTCTGAGCCAATGCTACGCCGCATTCCTCTGCTTCATCAATACTTCCACTGATCTGTTCCTGAATGTATTGCGAACCGTCTACCGAGGCCACAAAGCCGTGGAGACTGATGGTATCATTTTCGATCATGCTGTAGCAGCCCAGCGGTACCTGGCACCCTCCTTCAAGGGTTCTGAGAAATGCGCGTTCGGCAAGTACTGCTGTCCAGGTGGGAAGATGATTGATGCTAGACAACAGTTCCATCACCTCCCGGTCGTTTTCACGCACTTCAATGGCGATGGCTCCCTGAGCTACAGCGGGCATCATGGTGTGGGTTTCAATGATCTGACTGATGTAATGATCAAGTTTGAGTCTTTGCAAACCGGCAGCCGCCATGATCATGGCATCACAATAACCTTCTTCCATGCGCTTTAGACGTGTTTGAACATTTCCGCGAATGTCAATGATCTTCAGTTTTGGGTTGATTTTTTTCAGAGCTGCCTGACGGCGCAAACTGGAAGTGGCCACCACATCGTTTTCAGTCAGTTCATGCAAAAGTTTGCCGTTTTTGCTCACCAGTGCGTCACGGTTTTCACCACGTTCGAGCACCACTCCCAATTGAAGTCCTTCGGGAAGTCGGGTAGGGAGATCTTTACAACTGTGAACTGCAATGTCGACCTTTCCTTCGAGCAGGGCTACTTCAATTTCTTTGGTAAACAAGCCCTTGTCACCAATTTTTGATAAGGCCACATCGAGAATAATGTCTCCTTTGGTGTGGATGATTTCAACTGCTACTTCCAAACCGGGGAAATGGGTGTTCAGGGTATCTTTTACTTTATAGGCTTGGTAGAGTGCCAGTTGACTACCTCTTGTTCCTATGATAATTTTCTTCTTCATTGTAGTATTCATATTTCAACAGCGGAGTTGATGTTCTGCCGGTGATAACAAAGTATCAGCCATACACAATCGGTTGTGCAGCAAATGATGAAAAATTGCACTGCTTTTACCGTTTATGAATCGCGCCGGTTATTGGCCTCTAATTTAAACAATTCATTGATGATGTTCAACGAATCGGTATTCCGGCCATTGTCAGTAATTTCTTTGAGGTTTTTAATCAGCAGTCGGGTGTAGCGTTGGGTGATGTGTTTGGTGTAACTGTCAACAGCTTTTCTGATTTCTTTCGACTCGATGTTTTTGAAATTTTCAAGCTCCTGATGATACACTTCTTCCAGGTTTTCTGAAATAATTTTGATAGCTGGACGCAGCGAACGGCTTACCATCCAGTCGTTAAATTCTTCAGCAACCTCGTTGATAATGTGTTCTGCTTTTTGAGCTGCTTCACGCCTTCTTTCGGTGTTTTCTTCAATCACTTTCTGAAGATCGTCAACAGCGAAGAGTTTGACCTTGGGCAACTCAGCCACTGACTCTTCAATGTTTCTGGGAACCGATAAATCGACATAAATTTGAGGTGCTTCCCTCTTGCTCATGGCCTTTTTGACCATCCGGGCTGTGATGAGGTGGTGAGGTGCACCGGTGGCAACAATGATGATGTCACTTTTTTGAAGTTGCGACTGTATGGAAAGGAAACTATGTACTTCGGAATGGTAATGATCGGCCAGTTTGCAGGCTGTTTCTTTGGTGCGGTTGATGATGGCTGTTTGTCCGATGCCCTTTTTGACCATGTTTTGAAGAGCCAGGCTACCAGTATCGCCGGCACCCACAAGGAGCAACCTTTTATCACTCAGGTCTTTGATTTCCTGGGCCACCATTTCAACGGCAGTGCTGCTGACCGATAAGTTGCCCAGTTTAATGCCGGTTTCAGTGCGCGCTCTTTTGCCTGCTTCGAACGATTTCTGGAACAGACGCATCAAAATGGCGTCGGTCAATGCTGCTTCGGTACAATGCATGTAGGCATCTTTCAATTGCCCAATGATTTGATCTTCCCCAATGATCATGGAATCGAGCCCGGATGCAACATGGAACAGGTGTTTTACAGCATCGATATCGAATTTGTGGTAAAAATACCGGCTGCATTCCATGTTCGCCTGTTTGAAATCCTTGATGGTTTCAATGACTTTTTCGATGGCTGTTAACCGATCGAGCTTCGTTTGGGTAAAATAGAGTTCAGTCCGATTGCAGGTTGATAAAAGTACGATGTCGGAAATTCCTGTTTGCTTTTGTAAATAATCAGCAAAAGGAACTATTTCATCTTTCTGAAAGGAAAAGATTTCCCTTTTTTCAATCGAAGCCGTTTTATAACTAATGCCTAATAAACCAATCATGTGATAATTTGATAGAACAAGTGGATCTTAAAAACAATGAATGAAAAACATGCAAAGCTGGATTTAAGAAAGCACGGGAGGAGGCCTGTTAAAAAGGTTGGATGAAGGGATGTATTGATAACAGATGACCTGATTGCCAGGCGGCCTGTTGAAGAAAAGCGGGTT
>JAFGVJ010000092.1 GCA_016938055.1 Prolixibacteraceae bacterium | reverse complement strand
TTTCATTCAATAATATCCAGGCTACCCTGGTCGTTGAGGCGACGATAATAGCAGCTGGAGTATGGGTTGCCGTTTGCTTTGCGAGCGTGGCAGGCGCCTTTGCCTTCGGGCTTTACCAAAAACAGCAGTGAGTTTTGTTCACAATTGGTTCTTATTTCCACAATTTTCAGCAGGTCGCCACTGGTTTCACCTTTCTTCCATAATTCATTCCGGCTTCGGCTCCAGAAAGTAGCATATCCACTGCTGAGCGTTGCTTCAAAGGCAGCACGGTTCGCAAAAGCCAGGATCAGCACCTCTTTGCTTTGAGCATCCTGAGCTACAACCGGCAACAGATCTTGACCATCGGGACCAAAATCTATTTGAAATTCAAGCGTATATTCTTTTGACATGATGATCATTTACTTCAGTGAACAGGTGTAAAAGTAGTAAAACGTTCGTGAATCAGAAAAGGACCAGCGAATTTGCCAGGGTGAAGGTCCTCCAATTTTTAATTTTAAATCAATTCATGGTTTGTCCTTTTTGAAATCAACTCATTGCCATCGCAGAATGAAAGAGAATGCTTAATTTGGAGGCGAAACCAAACATCAACCCATGTTGAACAAAATGGCGCATTTCATTCGCTTGCTGGCAACCGATCTGGATGGGACTTTACTCAAAAACGACCAATCAATATCGATGACCGATCTGGATACGCTTTCGCGTTTGGGTAAGCAGGGAGTTGTACGGATTACGGCAACTGGTCGCAGCTTGTTCAAAGTTCGCGATGTTTTACCACTTCATGCCCCTGTTGACTATGTGGTTTTTTCATCGGGTGCCGGTATCTACGATTGGAAGAATCAGCATTTGTTGCACCGCGAACGCTTTTCGGAGGATACTGCCAGGGAAATCATCCGTCATTTGTTGGGCAGTGCCTTCAATTTTTTTATTTATCATCCCATACCCGACAACAACCGCTTCTTTTTTCACCGGGGAGCCAAACCCTGCAACGAATTTGAGGAGTATCTGCTTCGTCATGAAGGGGATTATCAGGAACTGAAGATGAGTTCCATTCCATCGAATGCCGGTCAGATGATGGCCATTATTCCCAACCAGACTGCCTTATTTGAAGCTTTAAAGGAAGAAATTCTTCAGGCTTGCAGTGGCGTCAGGGTGATCAGGACCACATCGCCGGTGAACAAACATTTCATCTGGATGGAAATATTCCCCGATACAGTTTCAAAAGGACATGGGATCAGGTGGTTGTGTGATCATTTGGGCATTGCTTATGATCATACTGTTGGGATTGGAAACGATTACAACGATTTGGACATGTTCGAATTTGTGGCACACCCCTTTGTACTGGCAAACGGGGTAGAAGAATTGAAATGTAAATTCCGTGAAGTGGATGCTTCGAACGAACACAGCGGATTAACCCGGGTGGTTGAGCAGATCAGCCGTTTAATGCCTGACGATTAAGCAGGCTTTCTGCCTGTTCAAGCGCTCCCGGTTTTCCAACATCGATCCAAATGCCGGAATCATCAACATAGCCCATGATCTTTTGTGTTTTTGCCAACCGGAGGTAAACATCAATCATCGAAAATTTTCCTATATCATCGATAGTCTCAAAAATTCTTGGATCGATTACTTGTATACCACTGAAGGCATAAGGCTTTGAATTTTCAAAAGCAGGTCCTGCAATTTTATTTTCCCCGGTTTGCAGGTTCTTCCAGCCACTGAGTTGCATTGCATGGTCAAAAAGCAGGTAGCGCATGGTTTCTCGCTGCCTGACCACCAGCGTAGCCATTGCCTTGTTTTTTAAATGCTGGCTGATGATGGGTTGAAGTTGGGCATTGCTGATAATGTCGGCGTTCATGGCTACTACGATGTCGGCATCGTTCAGCGATGCCCGGGCTTTGAATAAGCCCCCGCCGGTATCCAGCAACAGAGTTCTTTCATCGGAAATGATCACCGGGAAGCCAAAAGATGTTGTTTCAAAATAATCAATCATTTGCTCACCCCGATGGTGGATATTCACAACCAAACTACTAATTCCCAAGGGCAATAATTGTTGAATAGCATACCAAATGAGCGGTTGACCATTGACCGGAATCAAGGCTTTTGGAACATGGTCGGTGAGGGGACGCATGCGTGTTCCTAATCCTGCTGCAAAAATCATGGCCTTGATCTTCATCGTTTCGAAAAAAAAGGACGAATGAAACATTCGTCCTATGGTGAACCAACAACGTTGGATTAATTCATGCTTTGATTGCCCAATTTGAAGAAGGTGATGACCTTTTTCAATTTTTCGGCCAGTTCTGAGAGGTCCTGCGAGGCATTGGCCATATTTTCAGAGCTAAAGGCATTTTGTTGTGCAATGTTGTTCAATTGCTGAATGGCATTGTTTATCTGGTTGATACCGGCTTCCTGTTCGTTGCTGGCCAGTTTGATCCCCTGAATCAGCTGAGCTGTTTTTTCAATTTCGGGTACAATGTTTTTCAGTTTGATGCCTGCTGCGTCGGACGCGATAACGGTTTCGCGCGAAACCTTGTTGATCAGTTCAGCTGCTTCTTTACTGCTGTCGGCAAGCTTTTTTACTTCGGCAGCTACCACGGCAAATCCTCTGCCATGATCCCCGGCACGGGCTGCTTCAACAGCAGCATTCAGGGCCAGGATGTTGGTTTGGAATGCCAGATCGCCAATGAAACCAACCCTTTCGATGATGGCATTCAGTGATTTTGAAGCAAGTTCAGTAGCCTGGTTTCCATCGCGGATACCGGCAACTGATGCCATGGCAATGGCTTCGGTGGTGTTGGCATTTTCGGCATTTTGAAGAAAATTGGCATGCAATTCTTCAATCGAACTGGAAATTTCTTCGGTGGTTGCAGCCTGATCGGTTGCTGTTTCGCTCAACTCCGAAGCATTTTTGTTCATTCTTTGGCTGGCAATGAAGATGTTATCAATGCCCCCCGATATTTCTTCTACAATAAATTTTAACTGGTTGTTCATGCGGTTGAGGGCTGTCATCAATTCACCAATCTCATCTTTCCGACTCACTTCACGTTGTCGGTGCAGGATTCCGTTGGATATATTCTGGGCAATTTGCAGGCCCATTTTGATGGATTTGGTGATGGAGGAGGAAATTAAATATCCCAGGATAGCACCAAAAATCAGGATGATGAACATGATGAAATTAAGCGAAACCCTTGAACCGGTAATAATTTTGTTGGTTGTTTCGGTCATTTCGGTAATTTGGTCAACACCTACATCGGCCAGGGCCATGATGTCCACTTTGAGCAACTCTTCAATTTCGGTTCTCTTGAGCTCAATGGTGCGGGCTTTTTTATAACCCTCCATTAACTGATTGGCATTTTCGACAATGGAACGGGCTAGTACGCCTGAATTTCCTCCCATGTTGGCTGCATCGCGCTGAGCCAGTTTAAAATAGTTCTGGGCGCGATTCATTTCGTTGGGTTTTCTTTTGCTGATGCTTTGGTACAAATATAAGCCCGCGGCATTGATGTTGTTTACAACACTGCTCCCCGGTGCACTGCGTTGCAGCGTGCTGATATCAGCTTCTATCTGTATCAATAGCGCATCGTTTTTGCGAACAAGCACTTCGTACTGCTGGATCAGGTTTTGGTAAGTTGTCAATGACCCTTTTAGTTCGTTCAGCTTTTCGATGTTCAGGGTTGATTCATCAGAATTCTTTGCAATTTTGATCAATTCGTCGAGCGAATGGGAAAATTTTCCCAGGTAGTCCTGTGTACGGGTGAGGTAATATTCGTCACGCAGATGATCATAGGCTTGCATGCTTTTCAGAATTTCGCGCCAGTCTTTGTCTGTTCTTACCGATTCGTTCACCGATGGTAAAGATTCATTGGCCAGGTAGCGGGTTTCATTCTGAATTTTGCTCATGCTGATAATGGCAATTCCACCTATAACTGCCGAAAGGACAGTCAGTGTACCAAAACCAATCCCAATTTTAAGACCGATTTTCAGGTCGTTCCATTTTTTAAAAATAAAAAGTTGTCCAGACTTTTTTTGTTCCCTTTTTCCCATTGTTTAAGTTCTTCAATTAGTCGAATGAGTCATAATAGCTTAATCAGGTAAACCCTTATTTGTATGGTTGATTCGTGTAAGTTTAGGATGCACTAAAGTAGAAAATTTTATGGAACATCACCAATTATCGTCAGGCAATTCTAAAACATGTAATTATTTTTAAAAAATATTTCGCCGACATTGATTATATTCTAATTTTACCAAATATGAAAATATTATAGGGGGACTGAAATGAAAATACTTGGAAATTATCTATTGATTGTTGGAATGTTGTTGCTGATGTTTTCATGCAAACAACAAAGTGATGTGAAATTGGGATTCCTGATTCCTGCAACGGAAGGTTCACGATGGATCATCGACAAAGGTTTTGTTGAAAAAGTTGCGGCCGAAAGAGGCATTGAAGTGTTAATCAGGTCAGCCGAGAATGATGAAAACCTTCAGATCAAGCAGGGAATTGAATTGTTGAAGGAAGGCGTTGATGTTCTGATTGTTGTTCCTTCGAATGCCAACACCGCAGCTGCTCTGGTTCGCGATGCACACGAGCGGAACGTTCCGGTTGTCGCTTATGATCGTTTGATCAAAAACTGCGACCTCGATTATCTGGTGACTTTTGATGGAGCCATCATTGGCGAACTAATGGTTGAGCATGCCGTGCAAAAAGTCCCCAAAGGGAATTATGTACTGCTGTTTGGCGATGCGGGTGATGTGAATGCCTTGTGGATGAAAACCGCCCAGGAGGCTTATCTGCAACCATACATTGATAGGGGCGATATTAACGTGGTTTACCGCACGTTTGTTGAAAACTGGGATGTTAACAATGCCTATCACATTATGCAACAGGTGCTCGATTTCACCGATCAACCCATTGATGCCATTGTTACCGGCTACGATGGTTTGGCCATGGGAGCCCTGAAAGCAGTGGAAGAACAAGGTAAAACTGTGAAAGTGCTTACCGGGCAGGATTCAGAATTGAACGCTATTCATGCCGTGGTCGATGGACGTATGAGCTTAACAGTGTACAAATCGATCCGTGAAACAGCTGAAGCTGCCATTGATTTGGCCACCAAACTGGCCAGGGGTGAAAAAATTGAGAAGGCTAAGCAAACCATGTTCAACGGACGAAAAGAAGTTCCCATGCTTTTGTTGAAGCCTGTTCCGGTTACTGAAAGCACCATTCGTTCAACGGTGATTGCGGATGAATTTTTTACCGAAGAACAAGTGTACGGAAAACGTTAAAAGTATACTTCAAAATATCATGAGGGATGTTACCAAAAGGTTGCATCCTTTTTTTTGCTTTCACTTTTTGTTTTCATTTTCCCGATTCGGTTTATCTTTACCGCTTCAAAAACAAGCAACATGCAGGAGAAAATTCTGATCCTCGACTTTGGATCCCAATACACCCAGTTAATCGGACGCAGGGTTCGCGAATTAAATGTATACTGCGAAATACATCCCTTCAACCATTTCCCGGCCATTGATGAAAGTGTGAAAGGGATTATCCTGTCAGGAAGTCCTTATTCTGTTCGCGATGAAAAAGGTCCACGGATCAATCTGGATGATATCAAAGGTAAAATTCCCTTGCTGGGTGTTTGTTACGGGGCTCAATACATGGCTCACTTTTATGGAGGAGAGGTTGCTGCATCCAATAACCGGGAATACGGGCGTGCCAATCTGAAGTACATCGATCATACCTGTCCCTTGTTTGCCGGCATGACCAACGGCACTCAAGTGTGGATGTCACATGGTGATACCATTCAGCGACTTCCTGAGGATTATAAGGTTGTAGCCAGTACCAGCGATGTTGACTTTGCTGCATACCACATTGCCAACGAAGAAACCTATGCCATTCAGTTTCATCCCGAAGTATATCACACCATCGAAGGCAAACAGTTGTTGTACAATTTTGTGGTAAACATCTGTGCCTGTAATCAGACCTGGACTCCTGCTTCCTTCATTGAAAGTACGGTAAAAGAGCTGCGTGAATTACTGGGGAACAACAAAGTAGTGCTCGGTCTTTCGGGAGGTGTTGATTCCACCGTAGCCGGGGTACTGCTCAATAAAGCGATCGGAAAAAACCTCACTTCCATTTTTGTTGATAACGGGCTTTTACGTAAGAACGAGTTCGAATTGGTGCTCGAACAATACAA
>JAFGVJ010000091.1 GCA_016938055.1 Prolixibacteraceae bacterium | reverse complement strand
TGGCCAAACCAGCGGATCGGGCAGTGCTACCGGTGCATCATTGACCGGGATAATGGTCACCGTTACTTTCAGATCGGCGGTGTCGGGACCTGTAAAAAACAACTGAATGTTGTAAAAATCGGCGCCGGTTTCATCCTGAGCAGGGTAGTAAACCAGGCGGGTATTGCTGTCGATGAACTCCCAGCTGCCTTTCTCCGGGTCGTCAATGCCCAGGTAATCCAACACCGGATCGTTGAAATTGTATCGGGCCAGCAAGGGCTCCAGATCAATGGTGTCGGGGGTGTCTTCGTAGGTTACCTGGTTGTACAGGATGGTGGATCCCAAATCGATGGTGATGTAAACCTTTCCTTCGGAGCACTCACCATCGTTATCACAAATACGGTAACTGAAATCATCGGTACTGGCATTCACCGATGGCGTGTAGAAGATGGTTCCGGTGGTATGATCAATTTCAACACTCCCGTTTTCTGGCTGATCGCTGGTCAAGGCCAAAGTCGACCAGTCGAGGGTGCCGTCATAATCAAAATCGTTGGAAAGGATGTACAGTCGTTTGGTGGTGTTTTCAGTCACCACATAATAATCATCGCCGGTCACCGGTTTAGAATTTTTTTCAATTACCCAGATGTTGATTTCGGCCATGTCGCAGCTGCCGTTGTCGTCGCAGATCTGGTAAGTCATCCAGTCGGGACCAAAATAGTGATCGGCAGGAATGTACATGATGTTGTTGAGCGAGTCCTTGGCATACTCCCCGTGGTGGGGAAACGACAAGATGGTAAAGCGGGTAGAATCGATGCTTCCTTCTTCCACAACATCGTTGCTGATGAGCATTTCATAAGTAATCAAAACGGCTGTATTTTCAGGGGTACTGATGGTGTCGTTGTTGGCCTGCACGTCGTCGAACTTCGATTTCACCAGGATGTAAACCGTGGCTGAATCGCAACTAGGCTGAATTGGATCGAGGTCACAAATCCGGTAAGTGAACTGATCGTTGCCCTTGTAATCTGTTTCAGGTTGAAAGGAAACCAGTCCGGTCAATGGATTGTACGTAACATTGCCATGGTTGGTTTGGCTCAGGAATTCGAATGATTGGTAGTCGATGCCATTGTCTTCATCCACATCGTTCAACAATACGGGGATGATCAGGTTTTGGTTGATGTTGGTCGTTCTTGCATCGTCGTTGGCTTCGATGGGGCTGTTCACCGGTTCAACAGAGATGAAAACCGTGGCATAGTCCCAGATACCTGCTTCTGAACTTACCAGGTAGGTCAGCTGGTCGGTTCCGTTGAAATTGTTGGCAGGTTGGTAAAGAATCAGTTGAGAGAAGGGATCGTATGCTGCCACCCCGTTCACCGGGAAGATTTTGATATCGACCGATAGGGGGTTGGCAACAAAACCATTCAAGGTGTCGTTGAGCAATATGGCGATGTTCACCGGGGTGTTTTCTGCTGTAGTCACTATGTCGTCCTGGGCGCCATCGCCTCCATCGGGGATTAGCACGGTCACAATCACATAGGCCCTGGCACTGTCATAATCGGCCAAAGAATAAATGAACTCGTCGTGTCCTGAAAATCCGCTTTCGGGCGTGTAGGTAAGGATGGAATCCTGAACACTCAGGTGTACATTATCAAATACAAGGCTACCGGGATCAACGCCGTCATCAATGTCTTCAACCTGATCAAAAGCATTGAAACTTACCGGGGTATCGATGTTGGTTTTCAGGATCAGGTGGGTGGCTACCGGCGGATCATTGACCGCGATGATGTTCAGTTGAACCCAGGCCAAATCACACGATCCTTCTTCATCGCAAACCCGGTATTGCAAGCTGTCGGAGCCATTAAAGTCATCATCGGGGAAATAGGAAATCACCCCATTGAATGAATTGACAAAGGCATTTCCGTTTTGCGGCGGAATGGTGATACTGACGGGCGATTTGGCCCAGTTTCCTTCCAGGTTGTTGTCAACATCGGTATCGTTGGCCATTACCTCTACCAGCACATAACTGTCTTCAAAAAGTGAAACGGTGTCGTTGTTGGCCACCACCGGATCATTTTCACCAATGATGTAAATGATCAATTCGGCCTGTGCAGTGATGCCCCCTTCGTCAACAACTGTGTAAGTGTAGGGTTCAGGTTTTATGTCATCTGGCCCAAGCTGATCAATGATGTTACGGTTGGGGGTGAAAACCACCTGTCCGTTGCCCTGCCAGAAAACTTCGCCATAAAAACCGGTCATGATGCCGGTGGTATCGTTTTCAACCCTGTTGACCACAAGCGTGTCACCATCGGGATCCCAATCGTTGAAAGTCAGCGCTTCTTCAAGAATGCCGGTGAGATCATCCTCCATAATAAAAATGGTATCGTTCCGGGCGGTTGGCCCGTTGTTGATCCCTTCAATGATAAAGTTGATGGTGGAAGTATCGGTGGCGCCCCATTCATCTTCGATGGTATAAATAAACTGGTCGGTGTTGCTTTCATCGGGGCGCAAGGCGATGGCGTTGGCCGAATCGGGCAGGTAAATAAAGCTGCCGTCGGGCTGCCAGATGAGGGAACCCCATTGTCCAACAACGGTATCGTTGGGCAACTCGTTTACCAGGGTCACCAGCTGGATGCTTCCGTCAACATCGAAATCGTTGTAAACAAAAGTAGTGGTATCAGTTGGGGCTACCTGAATGGCCATCACGTCGAGCGTACTGTAGTAATTGGCCAGTGCCACAGGCGCGTCGTTCACCCCTGTAATTTCAATGGTGAGCTGTGTGGTGTCGGTTCCTCCAAAGGGATCGTAAACCACGTAAGTGAAAACATCCTGAACCGTATCGCCAAAAGCCAGTTGGTTGGTAATTTCAAGGTTTGTCAGGTAGCTAAATTCACCATTGGGTTCCCAGATCAGCTGACCATAAAAGCCTTCAAGTAGCATGTATGGATCGTTGTTGTCCATGGTGATCTTCAGGCTGTCGCCATCCAAATCGAAATCGTTAAAGCGCAATGAGGTATTGCCGGAACCATTAATTTGCTCGGTATCTTCGTCAATGGTGTAAAATTCATCAAAGGCTTGTGGTGCATCGTTGTCGCCGGTGATTACAATCCGGATCAATGCTTCATCTTTTACCCCGTGAATGTCAGCGATGGTGTAAGGGAAACTTTCGACAAGTATTTCCCCATGATACAGGGTGTCCAGTCCGGGGTTAAGCCGGTATATCGCCTGGCCATCGGCATTGATTGTAAGGATGCCATAGGTGCCCATTAATTCCTGCGACAGGGCATTGCCTGCAAGCTGAACTTTGATACTATCCCCGTCAACATCGTAATCGTTCCACATCAGTCCATTGGTGGCCGGATGGATTTCAACAAACTGTTCATCTTCCCTGATGCTAATGGTATCATTCACCGCCACAGGACGGTCATTTGAGCCAATGATAGTAATGTCGAGGGTATCGGTCGAAATGGCGCCCTGTAAATCAATTACCGAATAGGGGAACAAATCATGCACCCTTTCGGACTGGGCCAGGGAATCGGTCGATTCAAAACGGTTATAGTAAACGTAGGAACCATCACTGTTCCAGGTGAGTGTACCGTATTTTCCTTCGGTTGAGAAAGTGGTTTCGTTGTTTACCCGGTGCAGCATCACACTGTCGCGGCGATCCACTTCGCGGTCGTTGGACAGCAATCCGTTGCTCGCATTGCTTGCCACGCTCAGGCTCATTTCGCTGATGAAATTGACATCGCGCCTGGTAACCGGCGGGTCATTCACGCCCTGAATTTCCAGTACCAGTGAGGCAGTGCTTTCAACACCATATTGATCAACAATGGAATAGAGAATCGAGTCCCGTAGAAGATCGTCGAAGGCAAGGGTGTCGAGGCCGTTAAAAATTGAATTGGGCACATAACGCATGTATACAAAGTTGCCCTCACGATCCCACTCGAAAGATGCAAAACGGGTTGCAAGGGGCGATGAAGCTTGTCCCCCGAAAAGGCTCATGCCGATGGGATCCCCGTCGCGGTCACCATCGTTTTCGAGTAAACTCCAGTCGGGTGCATACATTAGGATGTCTTCATCGACCCGTAGGGTATCATTTTGTGCCAGGGGTTCATCATTTTCGCCGGTAATTACCATGTAAAACCAGGCTGTGGCTGTTGAATCAAATGCATCCCTGATTTGGAACAGGAAAGAATCAATCACCACTTCGTTGAACGAGAGGGTATCGGTTCCCGGGTTCAGGGTGTAGGTAAATGTGCCGTCGGTATTCCATTCGAGGGTTCCAAAAGTACCGTTGACCGGTGAAGTTGTTTCGCCTTTAATTTCGTCGATGCCAAAGTTCAGCCCGTCGTCGATATCAGAAGACTTTGAAATGATGCCGGTTTCGCGGGTGCTTATGGTCAGAAACTGATCATTTTCGCTGATCGAATCGGTATGGTCCACGGCTACCGGAGCATCATTTTCCCCGATGATGGTGATGGTGAGCACTGCCATGTCGGTTTCACCCGAAGGGTCATTCACCACGTAGGTGAAAATGTCTATTACCGCTTCACCCTGATAAAGGGTATCCACCACAGGAATGTTGGTAACGTAAGTAAATGCTCCTGTTGAATCCCAGGTAAGGGTACCGTAGTTTCCGTTGAGGGTGCGTGTGCCAACGCCGTTCACAGCCACCACAATGGGGTCGTGGTCAATGTCGCCGTCGTTTATCAGCAATCCATTTGCTGCATCAACTTCGGTGATGTGGGTATCTTCATTAATGCTCAGGTAATCGTCCTGGGCAAAGGGTGCGTCGTTTTTCCCGGTGATGTTGATGATGAGCCGGGCGGTATCACTTGCCCCGAAAGCATCCTGAATAACGTAGGTGAAAATGTCGGTGATGCTTTGTCCTTCGGCCAGCTGTTTCACCGAGTCGATGTCGGGTGTATAGGTATACGAACCGTCGGCATTCCATTCAAGAATACCCACATCACTGCTGAGTGGCGAGCTGTTTGTGCCTTCAATTTCGATGACCCTGATTTGATCGCCGTCCACATCTCTGTCGTTACTCAGCAAGGCTTCAGGTACACCAACCAGGATGGCGATGGAGCCCACATCTTCAAAAATTTCCAGATAATTATCGGCTGCTACTGGGGCATCGTTCACCCCAATGATGTTAAAGGTGATGACCGAAGGAACACTTTGCGCGACACCGTCGGTGTTGGTATAAGGGAAAATCAATTCAACATATTCGCCCTGGTAGAGCGAATCGGTGGCCGTAAGGTTTTGGTTGAAAGTCCAGCTTCCGTTGGAGTTCCAATCAAAAGTACCGTAGGGGGTAACGATGTTTGTTTCGCTTTGATTGTTCACGGTGTATACCTGAAGCGGATCGTTTTCCGGATCCGTATCGTTGCTCAGGATGTTGGGATAGTCGGGCATTCCACTGCTAATGGCGGTTTCACCCTCGTAAGTGTTGTATTCATCGGCCACTGCAAGCGGTGGGTTGTTACGGCCCATGATGCGGATGATAAAGGTTGAATTGCCACTTGCATTCCAACTGTCTTCAATCATGTAATCAAAGTAGAGGTCAATCATTTCGTCGGCCGACAAGGTATCCAGGCCACCGGCCAGTGTAAAGATCAGTGCTCCCTGATTGTCCCAACTCAGCTCTCCGTAAGCTGTGGCAATGAAACCGCTCAGGTCGCTTTCCACCTCCATCAGGCTTATCACATCGCCATCCACATCGTTATCGTTGTTAGTGATGCAGTTGAAGAGGGCCGATACTTCGTCTTCATAAATGACGAAGGTATCCCTCACAGCCACCGGCGGATCGTTTTCAGGCACTATGTTGATGGTGACGGTATCTTGTGCACAAGCTCCATCATCATCGCACACCGTGTAGGCAAATTTTACAGTTCCGTGGAAATCCTGTTTGGGTACATAGGTGAGGTAGCCCAGCTGGTTGAGGTAGATGGTGCCGTTGGCTCCGGCCGAGGCACTGTCAGTTGCTGCAACGTGGAAACGTAATACTGATGACTGGTCGTCGATGTCGGTATCGTTTTCCCCAACACTCACGCCTGTAAGCACTTCGTCTTCCTGAATGCTGTAGAAATCGGGTTGCGGTCGGGGTGCATCGTTCACCGGAAGGATGGAAAGGATCACCAATGCATCATCAGCCGAAGGATCGGTACCATCGGTGGCATTGTAATCAAACTGATCGGTGCCGTACCAGTCGGGACCCGAAAGATAGGACAGCAGGCCAATGTTCGCCCGATCGATGATGAGCCCTGCACTTACCGGGGTTCCGTTATAGGTCAGCTGTCCAAAAGCAGGCAGCGATTGGATGGTGATGGTTTGTAGCTTGTCCCAGGCATCGGCATCTTCAAAAGGATGTTCCGTACCGGTCTTTTCAAAATCATTGATGCTGAACCACATTGTTTGATCTTCGGCACCGCTTACCGTGAAATCATGCACCACCGGGGGTGTATTCACGAAGGTAAACTGAATTTGAGCCCAGCCAATATCGGTCCCGTCGGAAATTCCCCAAGTTGCCTGAGTGGTGCCTTCAAAACCATGTGCCGGGAAAAACCTGATTTCATTGAATTGGTTGTAGGGTACCGAGAAATTGTTAGAAGTAATGTGTTGACCGTTGTACCAGAAAGCACCTTCAGAATCAGGGGGCAGGTTGCTCAGGTAAAACTGCTGAGGTGAATCGTGCACATCCACATCGGAATAGTGCATGGTAAATTGAGCTTTGGAAATAAACTGTGGTAAATCTTCTTGAATGTTGGTGTAAACAATGTCGCTCACCACAGGCGCTGTGTTGTAATAGTTGAGAATGACCCTTGCCGGATTGTCTGAAAAATTGTAGCCATCGTGTACATTCCAGGTAAATTCCAGCGTGCCATTGTATGCCTGGAGCGGTACATAACGGAACAGCGAGTCAGTATCGTTGATGTGGAAATCCCTGATCAGCAAAGGTACCGTTACCGGCAAGTTGTTAAAAGTCAATGTTCCAAGGTTGGGATTCAACGCTGTGAGGATGGTCAGGCTGTCGAAAAGGAATGAACTTCCCAGCACGGAAGCAGTGTGATTAATAAAATACTGTTGGCCAAATTCTATCACCGAATCCTCGGGCAGGTTGAAAACGATGTCGGACAAAACCGGTGGATCGGGCTCTTCCAGTACCACCACATAAACCCATGCTGACTGCATCGCCCAGTCGATACCATCAAAAGCATTCCAGAGGAATTGGGTATTGCCGTTCCAGTCGGGTGCCGGTAAAAACTCCAGCGTAGCCAGTTGGTTGGCAGGAATGGGCGTTCCGGGTGTGTACAACAGTCCATTCAGGAGAAAAGAACCATTGGCAGGGTTGTTTTCGATCCTTACCTGTTGCATGCTTTGTGCAGGATCGGCCGCGTCGAAACGGCTTGAAAATTCTGTAGCTCTGAATTTGTAGGGATGATTTTCTACCAGTGTAATGGTGAAGGTGTCCACCACAGGCGGATTGTTCAACACACTGAGGTTCATCGTCAGCGTGTCGCGGCAATTGTTGCTGTTGGTAACGATCAGCCGTACACCATTGTCATCGGCAATGTTGTTGTAGCCAATGTCCTGCGGATGACGAGCAGTGGACGAACCGGGTGCCCCGTTTTCGAAATTCCAGCTCCATCCGGTAACCGTGGTCGAAAAATCGGAGGTCGATTGATCGGAAAAATCAACAAGGCTGCCCCGGAATACGGGTTGCGGGTCGTATCCGAAGGCAGCTTGAAGATGGTTGATTGCTACTGTGCGAATGGTAGAATCAATACAAAATTTATCGTCGGTTACCCGGTGGATAATATCGATGGTTTGGCCTTTCAACGAATCGTGAAAAGCATAAGTTGCACCAGGATTGCCGCTTGTAAAACCATTTCCAAAGTTCCATTCGTATTTTGAAACAGTACTTGATGGTCCGGCAGTGGCCTCACTGGTAAAAATGATGGGTTGCCACGCACAAGCCAATGTATCGTTGATCGCAAAGGCCGATGAAAGCAACTCGTTGCTGTAAATGTGGATGCTGTTGTTTTTGCGCAGGGTATCGCTGCAACCCAACTCGTTGGTGACAATCAGTTGTGGGCTGTAGATCCCCTGGTTTTGGTATTTGAATGTTGGATGTTGGACTTTGGACGAATCTTGGGCACTGGTGCCGAAATCCCACTTCCAGCTGCTTACTGCATAAAGCGGATCGTACGAGAGGCTGGTGTCGGTAAACTGAATCTCAACACCACGGCAAATGCTGTCGAAATCGACCGTGAAACCGGGTACTGGAGGAGTACTGGTGTAGATGCTTCCTTTCGAAAGGTTTTCGTAGGCATATTCACCGCAAACCAGATCGGTCAGGATGATTTTGGGTGTGCGGAAACCCAGTGTATCGTAGGCATAGATGGTTTCCATGGTGGTAGTGCCCGACGAAGGCAGCGTGTCGCGATCGATGATGCCCGTCCCGAAGTCCCAGTCAACATACGTTGCCCGGCTGAGTTGGCTCACCGTAAACAACACCGGATTGGGAGCGCAACCCAGGGTTTTGTCGTAGTTAAACACGCCGTAGGCCCCGTCAACCGTGATGTACTCTGTTTTGGTAAGGGTTCTGGAACAGCCTCCTTTGAACTGTACCTGCAGGGTAACGGTGTATTTCCCGGGAGTAACGTAATAATTTCTGGGCGACCGTTCTGATGAATTGTTCCCGTCACCAAAGTTCCAGTGGTAACTGATGGCATCATTGGCACCGGTTTCGGGGTGGAAATAGGCAAAAGCCGGTGCACAGCCAATGTTGGTGCTGCTGGCAGTGAAATTGGCCGTGGCATTCACCACCCTGATATTTTGGGTGAAGGTTTTACTACAGCCGTTGGCAGCCAAAGCTGTGAGCGTAACGGTATAAGTGCCTTGTACGGGGTAGGTATGTTGTACCGCTTGCAGGTTATAGCTCACCAGGTCGGTCACGGCATCGCCATTGAAATCCCAGTGATAGGCCACAGCATCGCCGGTGGAAAGGTTGTCAAAAACTACTGCTTCGTTGCTGCAAAAAACCGAATCGGAGAGTTCAAACGCGGGTTCAAAGGGCACAATGTTGATCAGATCAGGTTTTACCAGGGTGGATGAACAGCCATTTTCATCGGTCACCGTCATGCTCACTGTGAACACTCCATCGCTGCTGAAGGCATGCACCGGATGTTGCTCGTTGCTGGTGTTGCCATCGCCAAAATCCCAGTCGTAGGTATTGTTGGCCGGATCGGCCGTGTCAAAGCCGGTTTTTGTGGTGGTATTGGTAAAGCTGATGTTGCTGTTCAAACAGGTTTGCAGCGGAGAATGACTGAATCCGGCAATGGGGCCGCTCACCCTGATCATGTTGTTTTCGGTAAATTCGTAATCGCACGATTCACTGCTCACCAGCAAACGCACGGAATAACTTCCCGGCTGTAGGTATTGGTGCTGAATGGAAGGTGAAAGGGTGGTGGAATCGATGCTGCCATCGTTGTCAAAATCCCAGTGATAGCCGGTCACCACATAGTTCGAGGAAAGGCGGGAGGCAATTTCCTGCGAAAAATTCACGCTGAGCGGAGCACAACCCTGGGTTGCATCGGCGGTGATGATGCCCGGTGCATCGTCGAAGGAGAAAATGTTGATTTCGCTCCGGTAACTGTCGGAACAACCAGTGTTTGGATTGCTCACAACAAGTTGTACGTTGTACTGTCCGGTTGCTGAAAACTCATGATCAGGTGAAACTGCTGTGCTGGTATTCCCATCGCCAAAGTCCCAGCTAAACGTGGTAGCCGGATCGGTATAGGCTGAATTGTTGGTAAAGGTGGTAAGGTAGGGCGGATCATCACAAAAAGTGGTCTGATCGCTG
>JAFGVJ010000010.1 GCA_016938055.1 Prolixibacteraceae bacterium | reverse complement strand
TCTTCACCATATTCATCGGCAAACGACTCAGCCAGTCGTTCAATGATTTCCCGCGATGGGGCAAGCGGTTCCTGGGCAATGCTTCCGAGCGCGGCAAGCAAAAATCCGGGGATGATCAGCAGGTGATGAATTGGTTTCATATTTTTCGCTTTGATAGTTTCAATCATTCCCTTAGAAAAAAGAGAAAATCAGCGATACCGATGGGGTGTAACCCATGTACTGGTGATATTGAAAGGCTGTTTCGAGAGTGAAAAAGCTGGTTTCATATCCAAATCCGGCAAAAAAGCGTGCGGGACCCGTATTGAACCCACCCCTTACAAATAAATTTTCAACGGCTTCCCATTGCGCGCCAATTTGCAAGATGGGCCAATAGCCCTGGACCGTTTCAATTTCGTACGACAGCATAAACTGCGGTACAAACTGTGTATGTCCACCAATGGAGAAACGCCAGGGTATTTTTTCATCGTACACCAGGGTGCTCAGGTTAGGAGCATAGGGATTGGCCAAATGCGCTCCCAAAAAAGTGCGTTCAGTAAGTTGGTAGATGGCGCCAAGTTCAAAACTCATTGTTGAAATGATTCTGTTCAGCTCGGGCAAGCGTGTGCTGAAATAATTCATGGCAATACCAGCCGAAAGTTTATCTCCCAGATGCCGGCCGTAAGAGATGCTGGCATTTCCTTCGCGCCAGAGTGGTGGCCCGAAGGAGTTGTATTGCAGCGCAAAGTTTCCCGAACCTGTATGGAAGGTAAGCAGGGCTGCCCTGCTCGAAAATTCTTTCACAAAAAAACGGTTTTCATAAAAAAACGCGATAGAGGTGCGCTCAATGTTGGCCAAACCTGCCTGGTTGTGGTAAGCCGAAAAAACATCGTACTGGCTCACAAAAGCATTGCCCATTCCAGTGGCACGGCTTCCGGTGGGCAGTATGTTACTTCGGCCCCAAAGAGGGCTGGCAGGCTGAAAAAGAACCAGCAACACAACGATAATAAAAGGAGAGATCCGCTTCATGTAATGTTTTTTTAACAGAAAAAAGGTGTACTTTAAAAGTACACCTTAATCGCTTTGTAAATTACTATTTTTTTCGAAACCTAAGTCAATTGGTTTTGAACTTAAATTTTACTGTTGCCAGTTCCTGATTGGCGCTAACAATTTTTTCCTTCAGGCTGTCCTTGAATTCAACCAGTTTAGCGGCAACACTTTCGTCCGATACGGCTAAAATCTGTGCGGCCAGGATTCCGGCATTCTGGGCTCCGTTGATGCCAACCGTGGCTACCGGGATTCCCGGAGGCATTTGTACAATGGCCAACAAGGCATCCATGCCATCGAGACTGGCATTGATGGGGACACCTATCACCGGGAGGGTGGTCATGGAGGCAATGACCCCACACAGGTGGGCAGCCATTCCGGCTGCGGCAATCACTACTTTAATACCCCGATCTTTGGCCCCTTTGGCGAATTTTTCTACTTCGGCTGGTGTACGGTGGGCCGATAAGGCATTGATCTCAAAGGGAATCTCAAATTCGTCGAGAATTTTTGCGGCTTTCTCCATCACTGGCAGGTCGCTGGTACTTCCCATAATAATGCTGACAACTGGTTTCATATACTTTATTTTGATTGTTTATGGCATTGTTGAGCGCTGGAAAGTTACATTATTTTTTAATTGTTGTTTCATTCCCTGTGCTGCTCATACAGCTTCATCATACTTTCTTAAAACACTTTTTGAAAACTTTGGTTCGTTCCATTGGCATTCTCTTTTCTGTCAACCGATTCAGGATATTGGATTTATTTTTTTAATTCTAAATTGCGGATTCGTAGTTTTAAAATTGTATTTTTCATCACTAAAAGTTTTAAGGTTTACTTTTTTTGTGGGTTATTTGCACTTTACTTCACATCCAATTGAAGATTGACATGGACAGGATTAAATTACACGACAAAGAGTTTGAAATATTCATCCCCTACGAGAAGGTGATGGAAGCTGTTAAGAAAGTAGCTCACGAGATCAGTGAAGATCTGAAGAACGACGATGTGTTGTTTATTTGTGTGCTGAACGGTTCTTTCATGTTCACTTCAGAACTTTTTAAGCTGGTTGAACTGGATCAGCCCGAAGTGACTTTCCTTAAACTTTCGTCGTACGATGGTACCGATACTACCGGCCAGGTAAAACGTTTGATTGGTTTGAACGAACCGGTCAAAGGACGGACCCTGGTGGTGATCGAAGATATCATTGATACCGGGATCACCATTGTTGAAGTGATGAACATTTTGAAGGAACACAATCCCCGCGATGTGAAAATTGCCACCCTTTTGCTCAAACCCGACAAGTTCCAAAACAAAATGCCCATTGACTATGTGGGCCTTGAAATCGGGAACGATTTTATTGTTGGATTTGGTCTGGATTATAACCAAAAGGGACGAAACCTGAAAAGTATTTATAAAGTCATTGATAATTGAAAGCCATTACATCAACATGCTGAATATTGTTTTATTCGGACCTCCGGGTGCCGGAAAAGGTACTCAGGCTACCCTGCTGAAAGAAAAGCTCAATTTGATTCATCTTTCAACGGGTGAATTGCTCCGTAACCATATGGCCCAGCATACCGAGTTGGGCGATTTGGCCAAAGTATACATCGACAAAGGTGAACTTGTTCCCGATGAACTGGTCATTGGAATGATCAAAAGTGATATGAAATGCTGTGGCAACAAGAAGGGCATCATTTTCGACGGTTTTCCAAGAACCGTTGCCCAGGCTGCTGCACTCGATGAACTGATGAATGATCTGGGAATGCCGGTCTCGGGCATGATTGCCCTTGAAGTTCCCCACGATGAACTGATTGACAGGTTGTTGCAGCGTGGCGCAACTTCTGGACGTACCGATGACCAGCGTAACGATGTGATTGAAAACAGGATCAGTATTTATCACTCGCTTACTTCCCCTGTGATGGAATATTACAAAAAACAGAACAAATATTACCCCGTGATTGGAATTGGCGACATTGATGAAATCAATGAACGATTGTTGGCAGTCATCAATAAATTGTAAACCATTTCATCGTTGAGGAATCTTCCTTGAAATCCAATTTTTAATGAAGAGTTTCTATTTCAAATTGATCAAAGGCCAGCTCAATTCAAGGCATATAATACTGCTTCTTGTGCTTCTTGCACTTTGGATGTATGTACCCACCCTGGGACTGATGGAACTTAAAAGTTGGGATGAGGCTATCTATGCCAGCATTTCGCGAACAATTTTTCAAACAGGCGATTATCTTCATTTACAATATAAAGGGGAACCTTATTTTAATAAACCCCCGCTTTTCTTTTATTTAACTTCATGGGGATATCATTTGTTGGGTGTTAACGAATTTTCTTCTCGAATTGTATCTGTACTTTTTGGAATCGCATGCCTGATTTTGACCTATTTATTTGCAAAAAGGTTGTTTAGCCAAAATATTGGAGTGATTGCTGTTTTATTAATGCTTTCGAATTATCATTTTTTCATCACTGTGAGGCATGGGAGGATGGAAAGTATGGTGGCTTTTTTCATTGTATTGGCTCTTTATTCGTTTTACCGCTTGATGGATGACATCAAATGGATTTATGCTTTTGCGTTGGCCATTGGACTTGGTGTTTTAACCAAAGGAGGGATGGGCTTGCTGCCTCTATTAGTGATATTTCCTTTTCTTATTTTTTATCCTGTATGGTTGAAAAGGATGTTCAGTGTTCATACACTTATCTCCATTGTTTTATGTTTGTTCATGGTGCTTCCTTGGTATTTGTTGCAATATCAGCTTTATGAAGCAGAATATATTCGTCAGTTTTTTGACATCCAGTTGGTCGGAAGGATGAAGGTGGCCATTGAAGGGCATCAGGGGCCATGGTGGTATTATCTGTACCGTACCTCATTTTATTATTTCAGCAATTGGTCAGTGTTGATCTTTCCCGGTTTAGTGTTCATTGTTTGGAAATCGGTTCAGGATAAAAAACCGGGTAACGTACTGATCGCATTTTTCGCCTGGGTTATTTTGCTGCTTTTCAGTTTCGGTGTCGAAACAAAACTTTC
>JAFGVJ010000090.1 GCA_016938055.1 Prolixibacteraceae bacterium | reverse complement strand
TTCTTTTTAAATATTAGGGAATTAGTTTGGACAGGAATGTCTAAAATATTTAATGTTTCACTACAGGTACATACCCGATTCGGTTTTTAGGATCTGGGTTTAATAAGTCAGTATTTCATTTAAACCTTGTTTCAGCTCATTTAACTGACTGTCTGAAATTACTCCAAGCTTTTTAAGCAATCTTTCTTTTGAAATTGAACGAACATGAAAAATCAGGATTTCAGAAGTTTGAATAAGACCATTTATTGGAGTTGGTTCCAAAACTAAATTGCCTTTCAGGTTTTTAACTTTTGTGGTGAGAGGGCAAGAAATCACAATTGGCAAATAAGTGTTAAGCATATTTCCGCTGATGATCACAACCGGCCGAAAGCCTTCTTGTTCGCTGCCTTTGACAGGGTTTAAATCAGCCAACCAAATTTCTTTTTGCTTCATTTTTCCAGTATTTTCAGGTATTCCACCATGCCCTCTTCGGCAATATTCATAATACTTTCATCTGAAGCTACTTGCTTGTATGATTTTATGTATTCAGCCCTGTTCAACTGATCCAAATAGATATTCAGTGCGGTCTCAATGATCTTATTTTTTGGCATTGCAATTTTTACAGCCATGTCATTCAGTTTCTTTAATAAGTCGTCGGGTAATGAACTGGTAAAGGTGCTCATGTTGCTCAATTTTATTTATGAAATATAGGTGCAATTTATAAATAAATATTGTACTTGAAATACTCAAGGTTCATTAAAAAACGAAAAGCCATTCGTTCATCGCGAATGGCTTTTGTAAGTCGAAATGTTATGTCAATTCGTTTTGGTGTGTCGGAGAAGAATTGAAAATCAGTGTAGCTAATGTCCGACCTACTATAATTTCACCACAGGTACTTTCCAGATGCGTCCTTTCAGCATTTGGGTTTCGGTTTCGAAACCTGGTTTTTCCAGCAGTGCAAACATGTTTTTCTTGTATGCCTCCACACCGGGCTGGTCGAAAGGATTCACGTTGATCAGGTAGCCGCTGATGCCACAGGCTTTCTCGAAAAAGTAGATCAACTGCCCCAGGTTGTAGGCATCCAAACGGGCAATCTCAATGCGGATGTTGGGCACATCGCCGTCGACATGGGCAATTTGGGTGCCTAGTTCTGCCATTTTATTGACAAAGTCGACGTTCTTGCCGGCCAGGAAATTCAGTTGATCGAGGTTGGCTTTGTCTTCGGGGATTTTCACTTCCCGTTCAGGTTTAGCTACTGAAATCACGGTTTCGAACAAGGTGCGTTCACCTTCCTGGATGTATTGGCCCATGGAGTGCAAATCGGAAGAAAAATCTACAGCAGCAGGGAAAATACCCTTGCTGTCCTTGCCTTCGCTTTCGCCATACAGCTGTTTCCACCATTCGGCCATGAAATGTAATTTGGGCTGGTAGTTCACCAAAATTTCAATTTTCTTTCCGGCAGTGTACAGGGCATGACGTGCAGCTGCGTATTGGCAGGCCAGGTTGTTTTCGAACTTTACATTGGCGGCTGTGGCTTTAGCCATCACTTTAGCACCCTCCACCAGGGCCCTGATGTCGAAACCGGCCACGGCAATGGGAACAAGCCCTACGGGGGTCAGTACCGAGTAGCGGCCACCCACATCGTCGGGGATGACGTAGGTTTTGTAGCCTTCTTCTGATGCCAGGGTACGCAGGGCTCCTTTCGAAGCATCGGTGATGGCACAAATGCGGCTCACCGCTTCGGCTTTGCCGTATTTTGCTTCAATGTCCTGCTTCAGCAAACGAAAAGCAAGCGCAGGTTCAGTGGTTGTTCCTGACTTTGAAATCACGCACATGGCCCACTCTTTTTCATCGAGCAGGTCGCGCAATTCGGCCAGGTAATCTTCACTGATATTTTGACCGGCGAAAACCACGGCAGGTTTGTGTGCTTTCAGGTGCGCAAAATTGTCGCTCAGGGCATCAATAACTGCTTTGGCGCCCAGGTAGGAACCACCAATGCCAACCACCACATACACATCAATATTTTTATCGTTAATGCTTTTGGCGGTAGCTTCAACATCGCTCAGATAAGTATCATCGATTTCGTTGGGAAGGTTGACCCAACCTACAAAATCGCTTCCACGACCTGTTTTTTCATGCAAGGCGATGTTCATTTCTTCAGCAGCTGCCTTGTAGGTGCTGAAAACGTCGGGAGCAATGAATCCTGAAGCTTTGGCAAAGGCTTTGCCCAAATCGAGTTTGATAGTTTCCATATAATTATCGGAGATTTTCGGTTAATAATCTGATTTCGATAGCCGGCGAAATGCCTTCGTAGCAAATATTGTATACGGCATCGCAGATGGGCATGTTCACATTGTGCTCCTCGTTGATTTCTTTGATGCATTTCACGGCATAATACCCTTCGGCCACCATGTGCATTTCCAGTTGGGCCGAACGTACGGTGTAGCCTTTTCCAATCATGGTGCCAAACATCCGGTTACGACTGAATTGTGAATAGGCCGTAACCAGTAAGTCGCCCAGATACGATGATCCTTTGATATCGCGGGTAATGGGATGAACTTTATCTACAAATCGTTTGATTTCCTGAATGGCATTGGAGATGAGCACTGCCTGAAAATTGTCACCATAATGCAATCCGTGGCAAATACCTGAAGCTATGGCTATCACGTTTTTCAAGACCGAAGCATATTCAGTTCCATAAATGTCGTCCGAAATATGAGCGCGGATAAAGGAGGATTCAATCAGTAAGGCAAAAGCCCTGGCTTTTTTTACATCGGGGCAGGCGATGGTCAGATACGATAGTCTTTCGAGGGCTACTTCCTCGGCATGGCATGGGCCAGCAATGATTCCTAGCGAATCAAAAGGAACCCCAAAATACTTGTTCAGGAATTTTCCTACAATCAGGTTGTCAACCGGAACAATGCCTTTGATGGCCGAAATCACAAATTTGTTCGAAATGTCTACTTTGATATCGGCAACAGCATTTTTCAGAAAAGCCGAAGGAATTACAAAAATCAGGATGTCTGATTGTTTGCAAATTTTGTTGATGTCGGTATAAAAATTGATCCGTTCGGTGTCGAAAAAAACATCGTTGAGGTAATTCGGATTATGACTGTATTTTTGAAAAAAATCAATGTTGTCAGGATTCCTGAAATACCAATTGATGGACTGAACATTGTTCAGGAGTATTTTGGCCAGCGCTGTGGCCCAGCTCCCGCTACCGATGATGGCAATTCTGGAATTTTTAAACATTCAGTAGATTAAAAAATTTGCGCTGCAAAATTACAAAAATCCCTCGGATTCCCTGAGGTTTTTATACAAATCGTGCCTCCCAAAATTCACCATCAGGCAAGATGTTACCTGACCAGCAATTTCATCGGTTGGTAGCTCTGCTGTTCACTGCTCAGCGTAATCAGGTAAATTCCCTGTTGCAAGCCATCGAACTGCTGAACCCTTTGCGTAACGGTTTTTTTTGCAATCACCTGTCCGCTAATGTCTGAAAGGATCAATGTCACTTTTTCATGGTGCGACAATTGAATATTTACCTTGAACGGATGGTAGGCTGCTACTGGATTGGGGTACACTTTCAAGCTGCTGTTGGTGGCTGATTCATCAACCCCGACTTTGGCTTCAAACAGTGCTGTAACACGATGGTTTTGCGTAACATTGGTGAATGAAAGCGGATTGTCGGTACTGCCGTTGTTCCATCCACTGAAACGGAAGTTTTCATCTGCAATGGCATAAAATTCAGGACTGCTTTCACCTTCAGTAACAACAGCGCTCAACATGGCATGTAAATCGCCCGATTCCTCATATGAAACCATGCCGTTTTCCCCTGCAATCACTTCAAGCAGGTAAGTTGGAACGATGGTTAATATCCCGTTGATGAAGGTAAATGCATAATTGTTGTCATGGCCACCTTGCAGCACAATGGCATGAGTGCCTGCTTCCAGCGAGGGCACATTCCCGGCTGAGGCGGTGGGGAGTTGATCCAGGTCGTCAATACTTTCATTATTTACAAAACCCTCATAATCAATATTGAAGAATCCAATGTCGGCACCTTTTGAAACAGCTGTATCGCGGGCTGTAACAGTAAGTATTGCTTTTTCAATTTGAATCAGTTGACTTTCTTCTATGGGGATGTAACCTGGTTCGGTCAGTTTCACCTTCAGTTCGTAACTTCCGGCATTGAGCGGCAACTCTGAAACAATGGTGTCGTGGGCCAAGCCTGAGGGGATTGTGACAATCCCGGGCCAGTGAATGGTCCCGGTATAAACCGTATCAAGCTTTGATACCAAGATCGCAGCATCGCCAATGGGTTCAATCCACAAATGTCCGTTTTGATAATCAAAAACATAGTTCAGTGCCGAGGCATCACTGGCAACAATCGGATACGATCCGGGAGCGAGTGGCCATTCCCCTTCTACTTGTAAAAATGGTAGTTGACCAATGACCGAAAGATCTTCGGCGTATTGAAAACCTGTGATGGTATAAGTCAATTCGGGTAAAGTTTGATTGTAATCCAACACCAGGTCATCGGGTATTACCGTTAAGGTAGCTGGAAGGACCTGAAGTTCACCACCTGTGTAGATCATCTGATAATTGTTGTCGCTTCCTTCGATGTAATTCAACGAATAGCTTCCAACATTCCATGGCCAGGATACAATTTTGGCTATTTCAGGCAGTTGATCAATCACCGTAGCATCTTCATTACCAAGCCACCCCGAAAATGTAATTTCTGGTTCAGGCTGTTGCGCTCCATAAGTAATTTGAAGAGGAAGCATGGTGACTTCCAGGGGTGCTTTTTGGATGTACAATTGTCCCGTGACTTGAGTATTGTAGTAGCCGGTTTCGGTGATCGTTACAATAAAATGATAAGTTCCTGCATTCACCGGATTCACCGGATTGTTTTCTGAATTGTAGAAAACTGCATGATAGTCAAGGCCGGCAGGTACAGTTGTTACACCTATATTGCTTGTCAGTGTTGAGTAAGTGACAATGGTGTCCTGAATGATGATATCGTTGACGTACAAAGGAATAATTTTTAGGTTCCCGGCCAGGTAGATAAATTCATAATTGGGTGCCATTCCACCATCAGCTTCTAAGGGATAATCGCCCGGAAGCAGGTTGTTGCCCGGATTATTCACCACAGGGATGGCTGTTAGCACGTTCTGGTCTTCGCCATTGACAAATCCGGTGATGCTGAAAGTGAATTCCGGTAATCCTTCTCCATAGTTAATGGTATGCTCGTGAACTTCTACAACAAGACTTGCTTTCTGAATAATCAGCTGAACAGTTCTTTTTAGTGGTTCATAGCCTTCTTCAACAATCTCCACCTCAACTGTGTATTCGCCCGGAATTGCAGGAGGATCAATGACTGTACCCTGCTGGTTTCGGTATATCACTGTTGTTTGAATGTTTTC
>JAFGVJ010000089.1 GCA_016938055.1 Prolixibacteraceae bacterium | reverse complement strand
CTCTTTTTTGTTTTGGTCTTGCAAATCCTATATTAGATCGGTTGAGCTACCTGTTCCGACCAGTTTTGGTTTCACGCTTTTTTTGATTCGGTGTCGTCCCATACAAAAAAAACTTACCTCTCGTTTTAGCAAAGCATAAACGAGAGGTAAGTTGATTACTACTATTATTAATGATCAGTGTTTAACGTGCTTTTGGCCGTTTTGAATGTAAATGCCTGCGGGGAGTGGCTCTAAATCTGTGCCTACTTTGCGACCATAGAGATCGTAAAAATAGGGTGAATCGGGCATTTTTGAATCATTCATGATGTGGTCAACACTTGATGTATTTTGTGTTGCTCCCAACCCGCGTGCAACACCGGCGTAGGTATGCTTGCGGTACCAATCGATGGTCCACAAACCTACCGGTGTATTGGCACGCCAACCGCTGTTTGCAGGCGAATCGGTCGCACACCACTGACAGATGCCCCACTGCTGCTCAGCGGGAATAATCTCCAGGTATTTCTTCACGATCCATTCGTAAAGGTCAGCCATACGCTGATGCATGGCTTCAGTCATATTGGCTGTTGCAACGTCTTTACCACTGGCATCAACCATACCCATATCTAATTCGCTGATACGAACCCATTTTCCGGTAGCCGCCATGAGTTTGAAGCTGTTCTCAATAGCTCTTTTCTTGTTATTCTGGGTAGACTCATTCATATAACACGATATGTGCATCTGTGATCCGATTCCGTCTATTTTTGTTACACCGTCGGCTTCCCAACGCTCGATCCACTTAATCAGCGATTTCAGTTTTCCGTTGTTGTCCCAGTCACTTTCCAGGTTGTAGTCATTGACAAACAGCGTCAGTTCACCATCGTCGCCACCTTTTGAAGCCATTGAATTGGCATAATGCAGACGAGCCAAACGTACTGCCTGACGCATATATTCCAGATCACCCATGTGATCCTGCCAGAAGAAATTGCCGTCGTTGCCGTTGTAATGCTGAAGGTCGTAAACACCATCGCCATCGGAATCTCTTCCGGAGATCGCCTCGTTGACCACGTCCCATGCCTTCACGTTACCGCCGCAGGCTTCCATCATTCCATTAATCCATCGGTCCATGGCATATACCAGTGTGTCATGTTTGGCCTGAGCAGACAATGGAATGCTTTGAGGTAGTTGAACGTATTGGTAACCTGGAGTAATTATAGGGTCGGTTACAGCGCCTTCGCCGAAGTGTCTCCATGCAAACGATGAAACATCGGTGCCATCCAATGAGCCGTTTGTCACACGTTCTACACCATTTACCTTGAAGCTGATACTGCAGAAATAATAAGCATTGGCACCGGCAAATTCGTTAAGGTTGAAAGCGATTGATTGTCCAGCTTCGGCAAATGATCCTGTTTTGCTTACTGTCTTCCAATCTGTTGTAAAGTTGACATCGCCAACTGCCTGATAGTGTACGTAACTTCCCGGAGCATTGTGTATTTGAGTTGTGGCCATCGCTACATTGTCTGCACGCACTTCGGCTGAGAACTCATAACTGTCGCCCTTATTAAAACTGCCCAGCTTAATCCAGAACTGGTTATCCCATACTTCCGCATTCTTTGCCGTGGCATTCATCACAATACAATTACGGGTAGCCTTCTTACCTTCCACTGATTTTTCAAACTTGATGTTCTTAATCCAGATGTCACCAACGAAGTCTCCGTGTTGAAAAAGCAGAAAACTGTTATTGACCGTGCTTGCATAATTGATTACCACATCCGTCCAATCCGTTGTGAAGGGTATTAACGCAGTAGGTCCACCGCCCCAGTCGCCAAGTTTGCTGTGGATATTGCCGGCAGCCGACCCTTTTACGGTGATGGTCATTTGGTAGGTCACACCGCTTTCCGTTGGAATGTCAGTCATTACTTGGTATTGAACATCCCAAAAATTAGCGGTCAGTTTGGTGGTATGCACCTGAAGACCGTCACTTACAAAAGAGGTTGTAAAGCCAAATGCTGTTTTGTCTGATGTCCAACCTATGCTCTTTTCCTGAGTGAAATTCTTTGATTTTATCACCGACCATATGGTAGTGTCACTGTCTTCAAAGGGCTGTGGATCCACATCCTTGATCAAGCCGTTTAGATAGCCGGCAGGCTGTTGTGAATGCCATGCCAAGGTATGACCATAAATATTTACACCAGCATTCGATGCCGCATTGACAAAATTACTAACGGTACTGAAATTCATTGACCCGTCATTACTCACACAGCTAGACATCTTCATTTCATTGCCGGTTACGGTCTCGGTGAAATAGCCATCTACAACTGCCTTAACGGTACTGTTGTTCAGGTAATCGTTACCACCTACGGCAAGGCCTAGCCTGAAGTTGGGATACTTTTCATAGTCAATGTATTCTTTGAGTGGCAGATAATCCTTCAGGTATCCGTAATCCGTGGGATTAGTCGGAATTCCAGTCGTGTAGTTCTGCGCACCTAATGTCATGGTACCGCATGCGGCAAAAGCAAGTAAAATAAATCTCAGTTTCATATTATTTAGATTATTATTCAGACTAATTAATGTTTGTATTAAGTTTAATATTTACTCATCTGTTCAGCGAATCCAATAGGGCTTCTTAGAAATTACCGCACAAATATAAAGTATTTTCATCAAGGCATTCAGCCCAAATTAAGTGTGGTATTAAATATTAAAGATGGCTGTTTCGAAGTGGTGGATAAAGGGGGCAGATACATCTTGAAACCGCCTCATCCAGTTTTAATGAGTAGACAAAATCTTGTCATCCCTACAAAACAAAACCTTTCATGCATAATATGAAAGGTTTTGCTGTGGTAAATATTTGGTTTTGCTTCTGAGGCAATACTGCTATCTTCTATGGCTATTTTATTCCCAATGCCTTGGCCGATTTTTTGGGCAAAGCATCTTTGTGAATCATGATATCAATGGTGCGGAGAGCGACATAAGCTTTCGAAGCATAAAAATACCCTTGGTATTCGTTGTATTCGCCCCATGAATTTTTCACTTTGTAATAAACTGTACCATTCTGATCTTTAGCGGTTCCAACAATATGCATCCCATGATCATCGGTGGTGGTATAATTATCAAAGTCCATCTGGCGCATTACCTGGGTAATGGTCTTTTCTTTACCCGGTTTTTCGAATTTATACAAGGCTTCCTCACGTTCTTTCTCATTCATTTTCTCCCAGCGCGAGATTTCAGAATCCGACATTTCGGTGATGTCGGTATCAGGAACTACTGCAATGCCTTTATCTTTGGAAGCAAAACCCTTGTCGCTCACATCAGCCCCCCAGGCAATGGTATAACCAAGTTCCAGGGCATGATCGATCATTTCCATCATTTCTTCAAGCGGCACATTGTAAATGGGCTCCCAAAGCCAGTTGTCGGGAATTTCAATAATGAACTGCTCATAAAAAGGATGATGGGTGAAGGAACCAATTTCAACGTAATCATCGGGATTTAAGCCCAGATAATCACGGGCAAACGAAAAGGGATTGTATTTGACTCCTTCGTAAGTAAATTCTTCGGGAATCTTCCCCAAATAACTGTTGAGTAAGCCACGAAAACCTTCATCCCAGACAGGTGATAGTTTTCGGTTTTTGTTTTTCAATACCCCATCGAGGTAACTTTTCAGCACCTCATCCATTTCGTTATGGACCGGTTTATCCTCTCCAATGGTCAATCCTTTGTAGGCCGATTCAGGTACCATGCCAAAATTGCGAAGAACCCAAGTGGCATCATGAAAAGCCCCGCCTGGTCCAAAGTTGGTGTTTCCGTGCATACGCACATACTTTTCAGCTTTGTAATTGTAACTGTGCCAAACCACAAACATTTCGGAAAGATCAATGGCTGGTTTTCCCATTCTGATCAGTTCTGATTCCAAAAACGAAAGTGAAGAAAACGACCAGCAGGTACCTGAACGATGCTGATCTTTCACCGATGTGGTGGGCAAATCAATGATTGTAGTAAACTGATAGCCTCCGATTTGCTGAATCGTATCCTGCCCAAACAGCATGGGTATCGGCAGAAAAAGCATGCAAAATAAGTTGATCCAAAGTTTTCTCATGATGATATTGATATGGTTGAAGCGTGAAAAATAACAAAATTGTTGAGAGAAAAATGTGCCATTCATCATTTCTTTTGGACCAAATCGGGGTGTCTGAAGCAGGAAGTATAATGATCGTTGACCATTCCCGTTGCCTGCATGTGAGCATACATAACTGTTGGTCCTAAAAAACGGAAGCCCCTTTTTTTCAGATCCTTTGCAATTTCAATGGAAAGAGGAGTTTGTGCGGGAAGTTCCCTGGCATTGGTAAAATGATTGACAATGGGTTTTCCGCCAGTGAATCCCCAGATGTAGTTACTGAACGTACCAAATTCTTCCTGTATTTGTAAAAATGCACGGGCATTGCCTATGGCCGATTCAATTTTCATGCGGTTGCGGATAATGCCGGTATCCTGCATCAGTTCTTCCACTTTTGCTTCATCAAATGTTGCAACTACTGATGGATTAAAATCTGCAAAGGCCCTGCGGTAGCCCTCTCTCCTTTTCAGGATGGTAATCCAGCTTAAACCGGCCTGGGCACTTTCCAACACCAAAAATTCAAACAATTTTCGGTCATCGTAAACAGGAACACCCCATTCATCATCGTGATAAGCCTGATAAATCTCTGATCCCTCAGCCCAACTACATCTGCTCATATTATTCTTTTTTTTGAAGGAAAGATATAAAAATTTTCAGTTTTACAATTCATTCATTTTCGGTTCCCGAGCCCAACCGATGGATAAGTTATTCAGTTTATTCAGCATCAAATTTCCAGTTCTTCAATTTTTAGTTTCTCAGTTTTCTCGGTCTTCAGTCTTCAGTCTTCGGTCTTTGGTCTTCAGTCTTTCAGCTTTTCAGTTCGAAAAGATTGAAACCCGAGTAATTGCAGGGTTCTAACAAATTCAGGCTGAAGATTAGCGCTCAACTTCACCATCGACAATTGTGCCGGGTGTTCAAACTCCATTTCAGTAGCATGCAACAACATGGTGCTCATGTTCCAACGCTCCTTAAACAGGCGGTTTTGCTTGTTACACCCATGAGGCCTGTCGCCAATGATCGGATGCCGAAGATGATTGAAATGTTTTCGGATCTGGTGCATTCTACCGGTTTCGGGCTGCACTTCCACCAGGGAATAGCGCTGGGTTTCATGCATCCCGAAAGCCACAGGTACTTCTACCCTTTCAAGGGTCCGGAAGTTGGTAACGGCACGCTGCAACTGTCCGTTCTCTTTTCGCAAATCATAATCGACCCGTTCCTCATCAGGGGTATAACCCCTCACCATCGCAAGATATTTTTTATGTACCCTGTTCTGGTCAAATTGCAGGTTCAGGACTTTGTTGCTTTCATCGTTCAGGGCAAAAAGTAAAACACCACCGGTTTTTCGGTCAAGCCGATGCACAGGTGTTACCCTTACACCCAGCTGATTGCGCAATAATTGCACGGCAAATTCATCGGCATCGGCAGCCAGTCGGCTTTTATGCACCAGCAAACCGTGGGGTTTGTTGATGGCTACCAGGTGTTCGTCGCGGAAAATGATTTCGAGTTGCATCGTGCAAAGATAAACGGGAAACTGATGTATTGAAAATGAATCTGAATAAACACGAACGGCTGAGCGTCAGCATATTTTTACAAATCTGGCAATCCTGTATTTTCTCGTCAAAATCTTCTATTTTTGCGCACGTCAGAAAAATCAGCAGGAATGAGTTTGAAAAAAGAGATCGAAAGGCGAAAAACCTTTGCCATTGTTAGTCACCCCGATGCCGGAAAAACCACTTTAACCGAAAAACTGTTGCTTTTTGGAGGAGCCATCCATGTGGCGGGTGCCGTAAAAAGCAACAAAATCAAAAAAACAGCCACCTCCGATTTCATGGAAATTGAACGTCAAAGGGGTATTTCAGTGGCTACTTCGGTGATGGGCTTTGAATACAACGGATACAAGGTGAACATTCTCGATACGCCAGGTCACCAGGATTTTCAGGAAGACACTTTCAGAACCCTTACTGCTGTTGACAGCGTGATTATCGTGATAGATGCTGCCAAAGGGGTGGAACCTCAAACCGAGAAGCTGATGGCCGTTTGCCGCATGCGAAACACACCGGTAATTGTGTTTGTCAACAAAATGGACCGGCCCTCAGAAGACACCTTCATGCTGCTCGAAGAAATTGAAAAACAACTACAAATTAAAACTCGTCCGCTAAGCTGGCCCATTAACAGTGGTCCCGATTTTAAAGGAGTGTACAACATCCACAAATCGAGTCTTCAATTGTTTCAACCCGCTGTTCAGGAAATCGCCAAGGGCATAAAAATAAACAACCTGAATGATCCGCAACTGGAGCAGCATGTTGGAAAAAACGATGCGGACACACTGCGCGAAGAGCTGGAACTGCTCGAAGGGGTATATCCTCCATTTGATGTGAAGGATTACCTCGACGGCGAACTGGCCCCGGTTTTTTTCGGAAGCGCGCTTTACAATTTTGGGGTACAGGAGCTGTTGGATTCTTTTTTGGAAATTGCCCCTACTCCACGTCCAAAAGCGGCAATCGAGCGTGTGGTTGATCCCTACGAAGAAACTTTTTCTGGCTTTGTATTTAAAATCCATGCCAACATCGATCCCAACCACCGGAGCCGGATTGCCTTTGTAAAAGTTTGCTCCGGAAAGTTTGAACGAAACAAGGTTTATACCCATACACGGCTGAACAAAACCTTCCGCATTTCGTCGCCCACAGCTTTCATGGCTTCCAAAAAGGAAACCATCGAAGAAGCCTGGCCGGGTGATATTGTGGGGATCCCCGATACCGGAAATTTCGTAATTGGTGATACCCTCTCCGAAGGAGAAAAGTTACATTTCCAGGGCATGCCCAGTTTTTCGCCCGAAATGTTCCGCTACATCGAGAATGCCGACCCCATGCGAACCAAACAGCTGGAAAAGGGCATCGATCAGTTGATGGACGAAGGAGTTGCCCAACTTTTTACCAGCCAGTTCAATGGACGCAAAATCATTGGTTGCGTTGGTCAGTTGCAATTTGAAGTGATAGAATACCGCCTGGAACATGAATATGGAGCCAAATGCCGCTTTGAATCCATCCAGATGCACAAGGCCTGCTGGATTGAATGCGATGATCAAAAGTTGCTCCATGAATTCAAACTGAGAAAAGCCCAACGAATGGCCAAAGACAAGCAGGGACGCGATGTTTTCATGGCCGATTCTGCTTTCATCCTGCAGATGGCTCAGCAAGATTTCGAAAAGATCCGTTTTCATTTCACTTCGGAATTTTAGCCATCATTTGAAAGAACAATTATTTTTGCGATTTTAGCCCCTACAATTTATCAAACGAAACAATCGCTGATTGATCTTTTTTTCTATATTTGCAATGTGTAGTTTCTACGCATTATAACAAACTTCCTATGGCAAAAATAGTTCCTAACATTTCGGTTGATTGTGTCATCTTTGGGTTCGATTTCAATCAACTCAATGTTCTGTTGGTTGAAAGGAAACTGGAAGATGAGCAATCCGGTGCAGTGCTGATCGACGACTGGACCCTGACGGGCTATCACATCTTTGAAGACGAAGATTTTGATACGGCGGCTGCACGTATTTTGAAAGGTTTATCGGGGCTCGACAACATTTATCTGGAACAGTTTTATGCCTTTGGCGCCATCCGAAGGGTCAATGCCCCCAAAGACAGCCTCTGGCTGCAACATCAGCTGGAAGGCTTTAGCGAAAGGATTGTAACCGTCGGTTATTTCTCGCTTATTGACAATACAACGGTAACATTGTTGCACAATAACCGAAATGTACGCTGGTTTCCCATCACCGAATTGCCTGAGCTAGGTTTCGACCACAAAGATATTCTGGAAAAAGCCCTGGAGAAACTTCGTTCAAAACTTCGCTCTGAACCTATTGGTTTTGAATTACTTCCCGAAAAATTCACCTTATCGCAACTGCAAAGATTATATGAAGTTGTATTGGGCACCAAATTCGACCGGCGCAACTTCAGAAAAAAAGTCCTCCAAATGAAATATGTGATTCCTTTAGATGAAAAACAGAAGGGGGTCAAACATAAACCTGCCCAGCTTTTTATTTTCAGCAAAGAAGTGTACGAAAGAACTAAAACCGAACGCTTCGACTTTTCAATATAATCAAACCACCTGACTTATAACCTGAAACGATGCAACTAATCAACCAGAAATTAAAAATCACCGAGAAAATCGGTTATGCCCTTGGTGATGGTGCTGCCAACATTGCCTGGCGTGGTGTGTCCACCTTCCTTTTCATCTTTTATACCGATGTATTTGGTATTAACCCTGCGGCAGTTGGCTTGCTATTACTCATTGCCCGCTTCAGCGATGGGGTCAGTGACATCCTGATGGGCATCATTGGTGACCGTACCAACTCAAAATATGGCAAATTCCGGCCTTGGATTTTATGGACAGCCATACCCCTTGGTGTGATCCTGTCCTTGTTGTTCACAGGTCCAAACCTTTCTCCAACAGGTAAAATTATTTATGCCTACACAACTTACATCATTTTTACCCTGGTGTACACAGCCAACAACATTCCTTACGGTGCCCTGATGGCCGTTATGAGTGGCGACGATAAAGAACGTACCAGTCTGGGATCCTACCGCATGGTTGGCGCTTTTACCGGAGGTATGCTGGTCCAGGGAGCCCTGTTGTTTTTGGTGGCATCCTTTGGAAACATCGATCCAACAGTAAAAGTCAACCAACTTGAACCAAGTAAATACGAAATAACTGTTTCGACCCCAAAAGATGTTGAAAACGTTAACATCAAAACCAAGGATGGTGTTGCAACCTTCCAGTGGGCCGATGCTGAATTGCATCAAAACGACAGCCCTACCAAGGGTAAAAGTTTTTCGATGAAAGCCAACGAAAGCTATTCATTCATTGTGGAAGGCGAACCCAAAGTCAATGAAGATAAAATTACCATCATCGACCAGAAAAAAGGCTACAGTTATGCCATTTATCTCATGTCTGTGATTTTATCGCTTTCTCTTTTCATTACTTTCTATACCACCAAAGAACGGGTGAAACCGCTCAGCACCCAACAAAGTAACCTGATGAAGGATTTCAGGGACCTGATCAACAACCGACCGTGGATCATCTTGTTGTTCATTGGCTTGATCTTTCAGATTTACAATTCCATCAAACAGGGTATAGTGGTCATTTATTTCTCACATTATCTGCACAATCAGTTAATGGCCGGTTCGTACATGGTGGCACTCATGTTTGCTTCCATTGCCGGTGCAATGATCACTGCTCCCTTAGGGAAAATGTTGGGCAAACGCAAGCTGTTCATTTATGCCTTTATTTTTTCGGGAGCCGTCAATGCTTTGCTCGCTTTCTGTGGTCCCAATGATACCTGGGCCATCTTTGGCATTGGGATCGTATCAGAATTTGGGGCTGCCATCATGCCAACCCTGTTTTTTGCCATGCTGGGTGATGCTGCTGATTATTCAGAATTCAGAAACGGGCGTCGAGCTACCGGTTTAATCTATTCAGCGGGTTCATTTTCCACCAAATTTGGTGGTGGGGTTGGCGGCGCCATCATTGGTATGGTATTGGCTGCTTTCCATTACAACGGTCAGGATGCCGTAGCCATCCAGGGTGCTGTGCCCGGCATTATCATGTTAATGAGCTGGATTCCGACCATCATTGCTGCAATGGGAGCCTTCCTCATGTTTTTCTATCCACTCACCCAGAAAAAAATGGATGATATTACCCTGGAATTGAATCAAAGGCGCTTGAACGACCTGGCATCAACCAACACTTAACAATACTTTCTGCACATCGATACAAAATAAAAAGGACTATGAAATTTGGATTTTTTGACGATCAGCAACGCGAATACGTAATTACCAATCCACAAACACCCTATCCGTGGATCAATTACCTGGGGAATGAGGATTTTTTCTCTCTGATTTCCAATACAGCCGGTGGCTATGCCTTTTACAAGGATGCCAAATTCAGGCGTATTACCCGCTACCGCTATAACAACGTTCCAACCGATGCTGGTGGCCGTTACTTCTATCTGAAGGATGAAGAGACCATTTGGTCACCTGGTTGGAAACCCATGAAAACACCGCTGGAGAAATATGAATGCCGGCATGGAATGAACTACACTTCCATCGAAGGGGTGAAAAACGGTGTTTCGGCCAAGGTACTTTTTTTTGTTCCACTCAAAACCTGGGCCGAAGTACAAAAGCTGACCCTGACCAATAACAGCGACAAAGTAAAAAAACTCAAATTGTTTTCCTTTGTCGAATGGGCGCTTTGGAATGCTGCCACCGACATGGAAAACTTCCAGCGGAACTTTTCAACCGGTGAAGTCGAAATTGATGGATCGGTGATTTACCACAAAACCGAATATAAGGAACGCCGCAACCACTATGCCTTTTACTCGGTAAATGCTCCCATCGACGGTTACGATACTGATCGTGAAAGCTTTTTCGGCCTTTACAATGGTTTTGATGAACCCCAAACTGTGCTTGCAGGTGCACCCGGCAAGAGTGAAGCTCATGGTTGGTCACCCGTTGCGTCGCATTACATTGAGCTAGAACTGCAACCCGGTGAATCAAAAGATTTTGTGTTTGTTTTGGGTTATGTCGAAAATGAACAGGAAGACAAGTGGGAAGCCAAAGGCATAATCAATAAAACCAAAGCCAAAGCAACCTTGGCGCGTTTCGACACTGCCGCAAAAGTTGACAAGGCTTTCAATGAATTGAAACAATACTGGGACGAATTGCTGAGCATATACACAGTTAAAACCAGTGAGGATAAACTCGACCGCATGGTGAACATCTGGAACCAATACCAGTGCATGATCACCTTCAACTTCTCCCGTTCAGCCTCGTATTTCGAAAGCGGCATAGGCCGTGGTATGGGTTTCCGCGATTCCAACCAGGACCTGATAGGATTTGTACACCAGATTCCCGAACGTGCCCGTGAGCGCATCATCGACATTGCTTCCACCCAGTTTCCCGATGGCGGTTGCTATCATCAGTATCAACCTTTAACCAAGCGGGGCAACAACGACATTGGTGGTGGTTTTAACGACGATCCCATGTGGCTCATTTTGGGCACCATCAGTTACATCAAGGAAAGCGGTGATTTCACCATTCTCGATGAATTGGTACCTTTCGACAATGACATGAGCGTGGCCCGCAGCCTCTTCGATCACCTCACCGTTTCGTTCGATCATGTGGTGAACAACCTGGGGCCTCACGGATTACCTCTGATTGGCCGTGCCGACTGGAACGACTGTCTGAACCTGAACTGTTTTTCCAACGATCCCAATGAATCGTTCCAAACCACTGAGAACAAAACTGAAGGCACCCAAGCCGAATCATTGATGATTGCAGGTTTGTTTGTTGTTTACGGTCGTGACTACATTGAACTGTGCAATAAACTGGGTAAAACCGCTGAAGCAAAACGAGCTCAGACACACGTTGACGGTATGATTGAAGCTGTAAAACAACATGGTTGGGACGGTGATTGGTTCCTCAGGGCCTACGATTATTACGGCAACAAAATAGGTAGCAACGAAAATGAAGAAGGAAAAATCTTCATTGAATCCAATGGTTGGTGCTCCATGGCTGGAATTGGTCTGGAAGAAGGCATGGTTGAAAAAGCCCTGAATGCTGTAAAAGAACGCCTCGACTGTGAACATGGCATTGTGCTCAACAATCCGGCCTTTACCATATACTACATCGAGTATGGTGAAATATCCAGTTATCCAAAAGGTTACAAGGAGAATGCTGGTATTTTCTGTCACAATAACCCATGGATTATGATTGGCGAAACGGTGCTTGGCCGTGGTGATCAGGCATGGGAGTATTTCCGGAAAATCTGCCCTTCGTACCTCGAGGACATCAGCGAATTGCACCGTACCGAACCTTATGTATATGCGCAAATGATTGCCGGTAAGGATGCCTTCAAACCTGGCGAAGCCAAAAACTCATGGCTCACGGGTACAGCCTCCTGGAATTTTTACACCATCAGTCAATACATTCTGGGTATCCAACCCGATTACGATGGCTTAAAAATCAATCCCTGCATTCCTGCTGATTGGAAAGCATATGAAGTCACCCGAAAATTCCGAGGAACAACTTTCCAAATCAAAGTGATCAATCCAAAAGGGGTCAATCGCGGTGTTGCAAAAGTTACACTTGACGGAAAAGACCATCCTTCAAATGTTTTGCCAGTCATTGGTGACGGTAAAACCCACGTGGTGGTGGTTGAACTAGGTTAAGCTATTGAAATAAAATTACTTCAAAGGTTCGGAAAGAAACTTTCCGAACCTTTTTTATTGATCACAACAATCATAATTTTACAGTAATTGTTTCTACTACCATTCCAATTAATTTTCGGCTGCAAAAAGCACTCAAAATGTTATCATTGTAAATGGAAATTTTGTCATTGTTTCTTTGTAGGCAAATCCATTTCTTTGTTAATACTGATCATTTAATATACAAACTATGAGCCAGCCAGAAGTTTTCGAACTTATCATCCTGCCCATTCTAATTTTTCTTGCACGTATTATCGACGTTACTGTAGGAACTTTCCGCATTGTTATGGTGTCGAAAGGGAAAAAATACATTGCTCCTCTGCTGGGTTTCATTGAAGTAACGATTTGGATACTGGCGATCGGGAAAATCATGCAGAACCTCGATAACTGGGTCAACATTGTGGCCTATGCTTCAGGATTTGCCACCGGTAATTACATTGGCCTGCTCATTGAAGAAAAAGTGGCCATGGGAGTTGTCAAAATTCAGATTATTACAGCTAAACCAGCCACCGAACTGATTGCCAAGCTCATTTCGCTGGGCTACGGTATTACCCACCACGAAGCAACTGGTGCCAGCGGTAAGGTGAGCATCATGTACAGCATTGTAAACAGAGCCGAAGTGAGCAAAGTTGTTGAACTGATCAGCCATCTTAATCCCAATGCTTTTTATTCTATCGAAGATGTGAAATTTGTAAACCGTGGATTGGACTCTGTTTTCACGCCCAAACGGCGTGGCAGGAAAGGAAAATAAAAAAAAAAAATCCCGCTTCACGCGGGATTTTTTATGTCTGTTAGTTTCCACTGTTCATGGATACCAGGAACTCTTCGTTCGAGGCTGTTTTCAACATTCGGTCGCGCATAAATTCCATGGCTTCCAGTGAATTCATATCGGCCAGGTAATTGCGGAGTATCCAGATTTTGTCCAATACATTTTTAGGAATCAACAGGTCTTCGCGACGGGTGCTCGACAAGGTAATGTCAACTGCCGGGAAGATACGTTTGTTGGAAAGCTTGCGGTCGAGCTGCAATTCCATGTTGCCGGTACCCTTGAATTCTTCAAAAATCACTTCATCCATTTTCGATCCGGTTTCAGTCAGTGCTGTAGCCAGAATCGTCAGTGAACCACCGTTTTCAATGTTACGGGCAGCTCCGAAAAAACGTTTGGGTTTGTGTAAGGCATTGGCATCGACACCCCCTGAAAGCACTTTACCGGAGGCTGGCTGCACGGTATTGTATGCACGTGCCAAACGGGTGATGGAATCCAGCAGGATCACCACATCGTGACCACATTCGGTCAGACGCTTGGCTTTTTCCAGCACAATGTTGGCCACTTTCACATGACGATCGGCCGGTTCATCAAAGGTTGATGAAACCACTTCGGCGTTCACGCTGCGGGCCATGTCGGTAACCTCTTCAGGACGCTCATCAATCAGCAATACAATCATGTAAACTTCAGGATGGTTGGCTGCAATGGCATTGGCTATTTCTTTCAGTAAAACAGTTTTACCGGTTTTAGGCTGGGCTACAATCAATCCACGTTGCCCTTTGCCAATGGGTGCGAACATGTCAACAATCCGGGTCGAAAGGGTATCGTTTCCGGTACCGGTCAAACGGAATTTTTCATCAGGAAACAGCGGCGTCAGGTGATCAAAAGGAACCCGGTCGCGGACAAATTCCGGTGGCCGACCATTGATTTCCATCACCTTGATCAACGGAAAGTATTTCTCCCCCTCTTTGGGCGGCCGAATGGTCCCTTTTACCGTATCACCGGTTTGCAAACCAAATAGTTTAATTTGCGATTGAGAAACATAAATATCATCCGGTGAATTGAAATAGTTAAAATCGGCTGAACGCAGGAATCCATATCCATCCTGCATGATTTCCAAAACGCCTGAATTGATGATCAGACCTTCAAAATCAAAGATGGTCTTATCCTGATGAGCAGGCTGATTGGAGGGTTTAAAATTCTTTTTCGGCTGATTGTCACCATTTCGGTTTTCCAAAGGCTGACGATCGGACCGCTCGTATTGTTGCTGTTGAGCAGATGATTGCTGAACAGGTGGTTGTTGTGCATTTGCTTGCAGCTGTTGTTGATTGGGCTGCTGGTACTGCTGCTGCTGGTATTGCTGTTGTTGCTGCTGTTGCTG
>JAFGVJ010000088.1 GCA_016938055.1 Prolixibacteraceae bacterium | reverse complement strand
CCTAAACCGTTGCCACCGTATTGTCGGGTGTCGTTCCCTTCGGCCTGACGGAAGCGCTCAAAAATTGTTTCATGCATTGTTGACGGGATCCCAATGCCCGTATCCTCAACAATAAAATGAATGAATTCATCATCAATGTGTTCAATTCCAAAGGAAATCAAACCTTTCTCAGTGAATTTAATGGCATTGGATATCAGGTTGATAAAAACCTGGTTCAAGCGATTGGGGTCGGTTACAAGGCTCAGGCTTTCGGGATGGCTCAGTTTTTTGAGGGTAATTTTTTTGTTGGGGAAAAAATCCATCTTCCGAAGATATTCCTGATAGAGCAGCTCCAAAAGCTCGTTGAGGTCAACCCGGCTGTTTCGGATGGTGAGCTGACCGGTTTCGAGACTGGAAATATCGATGATATCGTTGATGATTTGCAGAAGGCTGTCGGAACTTTTCTGAATGACCGTGGTATACAGTTTCCGTTCTTCTTCATTGATTTCAGTATTTTCGAACAGGATGCCGGTAAAGCCCAGGATGGAATTCAGCGGGGTACGGATTTCGTGGCTCATGTTGGCCAGGAACGAAGTTTTCAGCTTTTCACTTTCTTCGGCCATGATTTTGGCTTCCACCAGCTCTGCCATGATTTTCTTTCGCTCGGTGATGTCTTCCCTCACCGCCACAAAGTTGATGATCTTCTGTCCGCTGATTATGGGTGCAATGATGGTTTTTTCCCAGTACAACTCACCGTTTTTCTTTTTGTTATTGAGTTCTCCGTGAAATTCTTTACCGCTGAGGATCTGGCCCCACATATCGCTGTAAAACGAAGCAGGATGGGTGCCCGATTTCAGGATCCGGTGATTTTTCCCGATGACCTCATCGTAAGAGTATCCCGATACCTCACAAAATTTAGGATTCACAAACTCAATGTTTCCTTCCACATCAGTTATGGAAATGCTTACCGGGCTTTGGGTAATGGCTGTGAGCAGCTTCAGCCTTTCTTCCTCATTTTGTTTCCGCCGGGTAATATCGTGGCCAATGCCTATCAAGCCAATGATTCTTCCTTCGGAATTCCGGTAGGGAATTTTTGAGGTGGAGAGCCACTTGATGTTGTTCTGCTTGTCAACCAAACTTTCTTCGTGGGCAATGATGTGTTCCCCGTTTTCCATTACCCGGCGGTCAATCTCCCAAAATTTCTGTGCGATTTCGGGCGGGAAAAGGTCAAAATCGGTTTTCCCGATGACTTCGTCTAAGCTTTGAACCCCTATGTTTTCGAGGTTAGCATGGTTGGCCAAAATTTTTCGTCCTTCGAGGTCCTTGATGTAAATAGAATCGGGTAGTTTTTCAATCAAGGTTGTTAAAAGCAGGTTGGAACTCTTCAGTTTTTCTTCATAAATCTTGATATCGGTAATGTCGGTAATGGTGCCCACGTAGCCCATGAATGTTCCATTGTCGAATTCGGGCGTGGCATGGCCCTTCACATGTACAACATCGCCGTTTGCATGCACAAAGCGGTACTCATCCACCGAGGTTTCACTGTTGGAAATGCTGTTGCGCCATTTGCCTTTAATGGCTTCCACATCGTCGGGGTGGACATTCATCATCCACCCATCGCCCAGGGCTTCAAAAGCAGGCATCCCCGATATTTCGCACCATTTGGGATTCACATAGGTAGTAAAACCATCGGCATTGGTTTTGAAAATTCCCACCGATGCATTGTCCGACAGGGTATGGAAAAGGTGCTCGCTGCTGTTGAGTGCTGCTTCGAATTGCTTCCGGTGATCGATGTTACTGATAAAACCTTCGATGGCGACCACCTTTCCCTTATCGTCGTATATTCCCTGTCCTTTTTCCCAAACCCAGCATGTTTCGTTCTGGCGGGTGATGATCCGGTATTCCATTTCGTAGGCCGTTTTACCATCAATGGCTTCCTCAACCTTCGAGATTACCTGATCGAGGTCCTCGGGATGGATAAGATCGTTATAAGCAATCAGCTTGTTGTTGATGATTTCTTCTTCACGGTAACCGGTTAGTTCCATGCAGCCTTTGCTCACAAAAAGCATGGTACTCCGGGCATCGTTCAGGCAGCGGAAAGCCATGCCGGGCAGGTTCGACATCAGGGTGAAAAGATTCCGTTTCTGATCTTCGATGATTTGGAGCTGCTCCCGTTCACGGGTCTGGTCACGCAGTACCAACACCACTCCCTGTACCAATGATACTTCATTCAGTATGGGTGAACAGCTATAGGTAACCGGGATGTGCCTCCCGTCTCTGGAGACCAACACATTGGCTTCGCCGGAGTTCACAGTTTCCAATTCCTGAATAACTGTCAAAACCGGATTTTCGACAGCCATGCCACTGTTTGCCTTCAATAAGTGGATCAGTTGATCAACCCCTTTTCCCTTCATGCTGGATTCTTGCCAGCCGGTAAGTTTCTCGGCCATGGGATTCATGGACAGGATAAAGCCGGCATTGTCGGTGGTGATCACTGCCTCGGCAATACTTTGCAGGGTAGTGTGATGCTCGGTTTTAGAGATCCAAAGTGATTTGTATAAATTTTTCTGGATGTAACTGTACACAAACGCGATGAGCAATATTGTGAAAATGATGGAGAGCGAAATGATGAGAATGCTCATCGTTAAATTACTCCTGAGCGCCTGGTAGAACTCATCCCTGTCAATTTTCAATACGAGGTACCATGGGGTTCCGGGAATACTGACGGGATGAAAGATGGTTGCAACGCCCCTGTAATCGACTCCTTGAACAAATCCTCCGGTGGTCAGCGGATCAGCCATTGCTGAATTCAACGACCGGGGAATACGCAGGTGCATGGCCGACTGAGAACGCAAACGCAGGTCGTTAAGCACCAGCAAGCTATCACCTTCGTCGTGCAGCAACATCGATTCTGCAGTTTGCCAGGGTACCATCCAGTGGTTGGCCAGGGGGTTGAGGTAATCATCGGGGTTGATATCCATGATCAGGATCCCCATGAACTCCCCTTCGTGCTTGAACAATGGCGCGACAAAACTTAGCAATACCGCATGACCTTTGTCAACATGATAAAACCCGGTTGGTACCGCTTCCTTTTTCATCAGGCACTGAGCAATGGCTTCCTGTATTTCGGGTAATTCCTGCATGAAACGATGCGCTGTTGAAACTATCAGCTCCTGCTGGTCCGACAAAAGATGCAGCGAAGCATAGTCGTGTTCATTTTGAATGATATGCAGAAATTGCCCGAGATCCCGGGTCGAATTTAGGTCCTTCCTGTTTTCCCATTTCTCCAAAAAATCCAAGAAGAAAGTATTTTGAGAAATCGTTTGCGCATCGGCCAGTTCATTGAGGTACCATTTTGAAATTTCATTCCGCTTCAGATCGGAAACAGCTTCCAGTTTACTATGAAGACTCATTTTCAGCTGCTGCTGCCGATACCTGTTCAGCACATATCCCGAAACAACGATGATTATTGATAATAAAAGGAACAATCCAAGAAACCTGATCCGATCCCTGGTAAAAAATTGTTTGTCCCTTATGTTGCTGCCGTTTTTCACCTTACACGCACAAGTTTTACACATCCATACTGCATACATACTCACTCACCGCAATCAATCATAAAAATTCATCAGCAAGCGATGTCAGCAAAGTATTAATGGCATTATATTCGTTGAAAACTTCTTGAATTTACAAATTAACCCTTATACCACAAGCCTGTATTGGAAAAATTTTCCCTCGCAAAAATAATCAGATTCCATTAATTCACAAGACTTTGCATTTTACAATAAAATAATAACTCAAGGACTTAATTTTCAACATGGGCACAAGCATTCGCTGTTCGTTGATCAAAGCAGCATGATCTAACATTCAAAATGCCGCACTGAAAAAATCAAATTAAATTGTACTTTTGAATAGTTCAATCACCAATAATTGACTGCAACATGCTTCAGAAGTTAAGCGTTTTTGTCTTTCTCCTGTTCCTTTTATTCACTGCCACGGGCAGCACTGAAACTGAATCACTCCTCAGGCAACTCGACAAGGAGCTTTCAGACCGTGATCATTACCTTGAAGCCAAGCACCAACGTATGGCGCAACTGAGCAGCGAATTACATTTGCATGAACAAACTCAAAATGTTGAAAAAGCTTATCAGCGATGTGCCGAATTGCTCAACGAGTACCAATCGTTCTCCTACGACTCGGCCTTCAGGTATGTATGCCTCCTCAACCGTTTGGCCTATGCCAGTGGTGAGGAGCAAAAAATTGCCCGTTCAAAGATCAGGATGGGATTTACGCTCTTGTCGTCGGGGCTATTTAAAGAATCACTCGATACCTTGCACCACTTATCCACTTTTCATTTGCCAGACAGTTTGAAGGAAGAATACTTTAATGTGTTGGCCCGAGCCTATTTCGATCTGGCCGACTATAACAACGATGATTTTTTTTCGCGGGAATACCGAAAGCAAGGGATTATCTACCTCGACTCGGCCATCGGGCTAATTCCTGAAAACAGCAGTAAATACTGGGCAGCACTGGGCTTGCGGCGCATGAAGGCCGACGATTATTCCGGCTCGGCCGATGCCTTCAATTTTCTCATTTCAAAATTCGACATTAGCGATCACACCTATGCCATTGCCACCTCGAGCCTGGGTTATCTGTATTCACTGCTGGGACGAACCGACGAGTCGATCGACATGCTCATCAGGGCCGCCATTGCCGATATCCGTTCATCAACGCGCGAAACCGTGGCGCTGCGCAACCTGGCCGTTCATCTTTTCAACAAGGGGGACATCAACCGGGCTTACCGTTACATCAAAATAGCCCTCGACGATGCCACCAATTACAATGCCCGGCACCGTAAGGTGGAAGTTGGCTCGGTGCTGCCCATCATCGAGGGGGAAAGGCTTACCACCGTTGAACGTCAACGCAAGCAACTCCTCAACTATTCCTTCATTTTGTCGATGTTATCGGTATTGGTCCTTTCATTTTTCTTCATCATTTTTGTGCAATACCGTAAACTGAACAAGATCCGCAACGTACTGCAAAACACCAACAACAATTTGCGCGAAATCAACCAATCACTGGAGGAAGCCAACAAAATCAAGCAGGAATACATCGGCTATTTTTTCAGTGTCAATTCGGAATACATCGACAAGATGGAAGAATTCCGCAAGTCCATACACCGGAAAATTGCCGCCAAACAATATTCCGATCTCGACAACATCATCCGCAATTCGGACCTGAAAAAGGAAAGGGAAAACCTCTACCTGAATTTCGACAAAATATTTCTCAAGATCTTCCCGGGCTTTATCACTGAATTTAACAAGTTGTTCAAAGTTGAAGACAGGATTATACCCGGCAACGATGAGTTACTCAATACCGATTTGCGCATCTTTGCCCTTATCAGGCTGGGGATTACCGACAATGAGAAAATCTCGAAGTTTCTGAATTATTCGGTGAATACCATTTATACTTACAAAACCAAAATCAAGAACAAGGCCATGGTGGATCGCGACACTTTTGAGCAAAAAATCATGGAAATCAAATCCATTTAAGACCTCGCTTTGTTGATAATTCAGGTTGATTTCTCTATATCCCGTCTATATTCTTCCCTCGAGAATTCAGTCTTATGACTCTGAATTTTAAGTGTTTAATTTTCTGAAATTAAGTTTCCATCTATATTCCGCTTCAATATCTTCCTTTCGGCAGGCGCTCCCCGTAAATTTGTTTTCAGTCAGCTAAACGATGACTGTTTCCGGAAGCAAGCCCGGAAAAACCAACAGAAAACAGATCACTAAATACCTAAATTCTATGAAACAAAAACTGCTAATTTGGGCCGGTTTCATGCTGATTTTCGTCACGGGATGTTACAAAACCGACGACGGCACCTACACCGAACCCATCACCATTTATGAAAAAATGGGTGGACAATGGGGTTTAACCAAAATCACCCAGGTTGACGAGATTGCAGTGGCCGGTTCCATCAAACCCGATGTCATGGTCCTGACCAATCAATTCAACTTTAAAACCTTTGTCATTACTTTCGAAGTCGACGAACAGTATCAGCCCACTACTTTCATGGTGGAAGGAAGTGCCCCTGAGCTGTTCCTCAAAAACGGCTATTGGTCGCTCAGTGAGGATTTCCCCACCACCGACGGAAACCCTGTAGTGATTCAGCTCTTTGCCGATGAAGCCCGTACCACCGTTATGGATGAGCTGAACATTATGTCCTTACCCGGTACCAGGGCCACCATGGAATTCAACCTTTCGCGGATTTCCAACAACCTGCCCTATGTGACTTACCAATATGCCTTAAAACAACTCAACTAAATGGCCATGAGAAAAATACTACAACTGATCATCGTCGTGCTGCTGGCCCCGGCTTTTGCCCTGGCCCAGGGACGAATTGCAGAAATCTGGAGCCAGCCTGCCGTATTCACCGGCAACGAGCAGGTGTCCATTTTCTTTGACATCACCGGTACCGAACTGGCATCGGTAGCCGAGGAACAGGGGGTTTGCGTTTGGACCTGGTACCCGGCCGATCCGGGCGAAGCCTGGGGCAACCCTTCCGACAAAACCAAGCTGAAACACGTGAGTGGCAACATCTGGCGCTGGGACCTCAACCCGGCCGAATTGTACAAGGT
>JAFGVJ010000087.1 GCA_016938055.1 Prolixibacteraceae bacterium | reverse complement strand
GCCAAACGTTTGACTGGTTCGAAGTATTTATGTCTGGCTGGTGGTGTAGCTTTAAACTGTGTTGCCAATGGGAAATTGCTTCAGAGCGGTTTGTTCGACGATTTATACATACAACCAGCTTCGGGTGATGCAGGCGGTGCGCTGGGAGCTGCCCTGGCTGCACACCACATCACTTACGACCGACCACGCATTCCTTGTTCCTACGATAACATGAAAGGTGCTTACCTGGGACCAGCATTTAGTAACATGGATGTTGAAAAAATTGCACGCAGGTACAAAGCTCAATATGAAAAAATTGATGATTTCGAGTTGCTTGCTGCTAAAACTGCTCAGCTACTCAACCAGGGAAGTGTGGTAGGATGGTTTCAGGGCAGGATGGAATTTGGTCCGCGGGCGCTGGGAAACCGGAGTATTTTGGGTGATGCCCGTAACAAAGAGATGCAAAAAAAGCTCAACCTGAAAATAAAATACAGGGAAGGCTTTCGGCCCTTTGCTCCATCGGTATTGGATGCCGACAATCAAAAGTATTTTAATTTGAAAGTTGACTCCCCATACATGTTGCTGGTAGCGGGTGTGGCCGATGATGCATTAAAGGCCCTGCCCGTAAACTATCACGAACTCCCGCTCATGGAACGCTTGTATGTTGAACGCAGCATCATTCCGGCGGTCACTCACATCGATCTGTCGGCAAGGATACAAACTGTGCATCAGGATACCAATCCGAGATACTATAAACTGATTCAGGCTTTTAAAGACTTAACCGGTTTTGGTGTGATTGTAAACACCAGTTTCAATGTACGCGGTGAACCTATCATATGTTCACCCGACGATGCCTATCGTTGTTTTATGCGAACGGAAATGGATTATCTGGTGATCAACGACTACCTATTCCGAAAGGAAGATCAGCCAGATTGGAGTGAGACTGAAAATTGGAAAGAAACCTTTAAGCTGGATTGAAAAAAAATAACATTCTGCAAAAATAGAAACAATGGATTTTTTAAGAGATTTTTGGCTGTACATGAAAGAACGGAAGAAATGGTGGCTGGTTCCCATTTTTGTCGTGTTTATATTGCTGGGTGTTCTCATTGTAATGAGTTCAGGCAGTGCTTTGGCACCTTTTATTTACACTTTATTCTGATGAAAAGAGACAAAGCATTAGAGGCGCTTTTGGTTATCAGCACCGGTTTGGTGTTGCTCTACCTGATTAATGAAAAAGAATGGCTATTATATCTGTCCCTTTTCATAGGTTTAACAGGCATATTGTTTCCCTTGCCCGGAAACCTTCTCGCCAAGGGTTGGTACAAATTGGGAGAAGTGTTGGGGTGGTTTGTTTCAAAGGTGATCCTGGTTCTGTTGTTTTATTTGTTCCTGTTGCCTATTGCGCTGCTCAACCGTATTTTTCAGCCCGACAAATTGAAGTTGAAAAGAAATCAAACCAGTCATTGGATCGTCCGTAATCATCAATATTCTGCCAACGACTTAAAAAACAGTTGGTAATGAGCATAAGCCCGGGAACTTCCCAGGGCTTATGCATCGCTATCAGGATGAATCGATTTTTGATTGGTCAAAACAGTGAAAGCTGAAAGCAAAAGTTTGAAGGTAAAAGCCCTCAGTGTTTCATGTTCAATTAACTTCTTTGTCAGGTGTTATCTTTTTTTGTTTTTTCATAATTTCCTGAGCATCCTTGCTGTAGTAACCATTCTTGTCAAGTATCTGATTAAAAATAGAATAAGCCTTTGACTGATGATCGGTTTTCAGGTAGCATAGTGCCATGTACCATTCGGCCTGTTCAATAAACAAGTTGTCTTTTTCATTGATTACATTTTGATAATAACTGATGGCTTTCCGGTATTCTTCAATTTCCTGATAGCTTAGGCCGGAATAGAAATTGCACATTGGGTGTTCCGGATTCTCCCTGAGCACTTTGCTGAATTGCTCCAATGCTTCGGTGTAATTTCCCTGGTTGTATAAATCCACTCCTGCCATTTCGCGGGCCAGCACACTGGAAGTACGGTACAAACCTGTCGATTCGTAAGGTTGATAATATTTTTGGTACAATTCACCTGCGCTGGCATGTTGTTGGTTCATCACAATACTTCCGGCTGAGATAATGGCAAAGAGTGAAGCAGCAGCCCCAATCATTTTTGCCGGAGTAGAACGGAAACTGGCCGGAATAAACTTCCGGATGTTGGTAGCAGGTTTTTCTTCATCAGAAATTTGTTGCAGTGATGCCCTCAGTCGGGGGATATCTTCTTCAAGGATGGCTTCATTGATCTCCCTGTTTAGCTTGATCTCTTTTTTATAACGGGGATCATTGGCCATTTGTTCCTCTATCAATTCCTGTTCCTCCAGGTTCAAATAATTTAACAGGTAAGCATCTATTTTTTTGATCTCTTCATAGCCAATGCTTTGTTCATCATGAATGATTTCTTTGATGGCATTTCGTAATTGAAGCAAATCTGTTTCTCCAAGGGCTTCATCTATTTCCTCGTGAAGGAGGACTTGCCTTGCCAGGTGGGGGTGCTTGCTGATGACCTGTTTAAATTCGTTCATGGTTTCAGGGGCCAGTTCACCATCGCGGTACTGGTCAATTTCGAAATCGCTATAGGTAAAATCCAGTGAAGTGGCAATTTGCTGCAGATTAGATCTTAGGGCTGCAATATCATCTTCCTTCAGCGAGAGGTCTATTTCATTCCAAAGTTCCTGGTCGTTGAGCGTTTGATTTCTGAGGTAAGCATAGTGGTGTTTTCCTGATTCCAATTTATGCCTGCGTTCAGTAAGGGCTTTTTGATGATTTTCGAGATGAATGTATTGCAGGGAGTTACCGTTAAGGCCAAGCTCGTCATGGGCTGTTTTGCCAACCTTCGTCTGGTTGAGGTGATGCGATAGATCAAAGCGGGGCATGGTATCTTCTTCCATGTCAGAGAACGGTTCTGCCTGAATGGCTTTGAGTTGGTCCCGTAAATCCATGATTTCTGTTTCGAGAATGGCATTCCTTAAATCCTGATGAAATTGAACTTCACTGGCCAATTCCGGCGATTGGGCTATTTCAGATTGAAATTCCAAAAGTTTTTTGCCTTGGATGCTTCCAAAAACAAATTGTTCGATGAGGTTTTCGTTATAGGTCATTTTCAATAATTTTTTTGAATTCAGTATCCTGCTTAATGCTTCGGATAAGGTATTCCTTGCATTGATGTTTTCTTTTCTTGGCATAACTTTCGCTGACCAGCCCCAAGCGGTCAGCGATTTCTTTCAGTGCAACCTGTTGTAAAAAGAGTCTCAATATTTTCTGACAATCTTTTCCCAGTTTTTGGAAGTGTTCCTGATAAAGCCTGTATCGTTCGTTCATCAGAACTATTTCCTCAAGCTCTTCGTCAAAAATGCTTTCACTATAATTGCTCATGTCACTCACTGTAACCATGGCTCCTCTTTTCAATTCCAGTTCTCTTAACCACAAAAAGCGGCAAATAGAGTGAATGAGCGTTTCGAAGCTTTTATCATCCAACACTAATTTGCGTTTTTTTAGTTTCCGGTAAATGATGATGATGGATTCCTGGAAAACATCGTTGGCATCATTCTCAGTTCCATTGTTCGCACACACGAAAGCATTTACCTTATGAAAATAAGATTTGTAGATGTATTTTAACACAACGTGGTTGTTCTTTAAAATACCTTTCAATAATTCTTCGTTCGTGTACGCTGTCATATTATTCACTATTATATCCGGATTTTAGCACAAAGGTTACCATTAAAAATGAAAAATTTTTCAACTATTTTTCATTGAATCGATTAATTATTTGATTGATAAGATTTTAACGATGAGAAAAAGTGACGAAAAAATGCCCGAAAATGGGCACAAAAAAAGGACAGATTTGGCAATCCATCCTTTTCTCAAACTAACTAATCTAACTAAACCTAAAACTTATGAAAAATAAACCTGTCGCAAAGATATGTTCTTGAGCATTAAATCCAAAAAAATAGATGTTAATACTTGTTAATTATAAAAAATTTCACTTTCTATTAACAAAAATTTGATGAATTATTGGGCTACAAAATGATAAACAATGTAACCGCTTTGTTTTGAAGTGTTTGTGCCTGAGGGGTTGAATCGGGTTCGGAGTGCGGCAGTTTTAGCATAGGATAAAAGTTGGTCTGGTATGTTTGCTTCGATCAAAGGTTGAGCCGACAACACCCTTCCCGTAGCATCTACCAAAATGTTTACCTGTACTTTCCCTCCATATTGTGATAAGTAAACCGGAACAGGAAGCTGAAGGTGATATCGGTTTTCGAGATAATACTCCACATTGCTTTCGCCTGAATACTGCCGCTTCATCATTGAATCAGGATCCATGCCTTCGCTGGTTTTTACCGGCATGTTCAAATCATCGACCGTGGGAATGTCTTTCGACAATTGCCTTGATACATCTTGTAAAAGTTCCCTGGCACGTTCGAGTTCACGATCCAGCGCCGGATCATTTTGTTGTTGGGCACTCATGGCCCGGTTAGAGGCAACATTGGTTCGTTGCTCAGGGATGGCTTCATTACCCTGAGGGGATGACTCCTTTGCCTGAGCCTGCAGTTCTTCGAATGGAAAATCGATGATGAGTTCACTTTCCTGAAAGATCATTTTTTTTCTGAATTGACTGATATTCAATATACCAAACAATAAAATGTGAAAAATCAATGTAACGATGATCCCATTTCGGTGTTTCAGGTATGTAGCTTTCAGTCGATTCATAGTGTGGCAAAGATATAAAAGGCTATTTTTACCAGGTCATGACTAAGCAAAAAGTTCAAACCTTCCCGGTGAAATAGTTAGTAATATTTATAAATTCACAACATTATTTCAAGGGGATGGAAAGAAAAAAATGACTGGAAGTGTTTTATGAAGTTCAAAATGTTTTAATTTAGTGAAATTAAGGATTGTGATTGTAGAAACATGAAAAACAATCGCTGAATGAACTGGGTTTTGTGCTTCAAAAATATAGGGTTAGGATTAAAGAGATATCATTGCTTCAACTATTTTTATTTGAATATGGAATACGGGTGGTTGAATAACAAAGGTTTATGATCAAGGCGTTGATGATGAAAAAGCAGTTAATTTATATTTTCCTGTTACTGTTTGGCGTGGTTGCTTGTAGCCCCAAGGGGATGAATGAGGGTGAACAGATTGAAACAGTGGTTTTGGAAAAAAATATTGGATTAAATCTGAATCAGTTACAGTTGGTGGGGGATATTCAGCCCTTCAATCAGGAAATCAGGATAGATACCATTGGGGAAAATATTTACCTGATCAATTTGAGTTTGTACACTGATTTTCCTTCCTCTCTTCCCAAGTTTGAACTGTATGTGAAGTATCCGCAAAAGTTGATTCATTCACTTTGGAGTAGTCGTACCTGGTCTAACAATTCATTCATCAACATCCCGAATTATTCCCGCTTGCAATCAGATTTTACCGTGGTGTCGGCTCTTACAAGCACCAGTCAAAACAGATTAACCCTGGCTGCATACGATGATTTCAAAGGACGTTTTACTCAGGTCGATATTAGACAATTACAGGATTCACTGGCCTTTTCCATCAATTTTTTCAACGATGCTGTACCCGATGCCGAAATCCTCGAATTTAAAGTGAAAATACTTGTTGACCTTTCAAGTCAACAATTTTCTCAAAGTATTCGTAGCACAGCCCAATGGTTACTTGATCAGGATACCAAACGGGTGATTACAAAGGTGGATTTATCGATGCAACCGGTTTATTCATTGTGGTATCCACTCGATCGGAATATTCCCCTTGAAAACATTACCCATTATTTTGATTCCATACAGTCAATGGGATTTCGTTCTGTTCTTTTCGACGATGGTTGGCAAAATGTGGTACGTTTCGAAGTGGATAAGAACGGACGATGGGACCCTTCGCAAATTACCATTGTGAAAGAATTTATGGACAAGGCGAAAGAGGCTGACATGAAAGTTGCCCTTTGGTATTCCATGCCTGTTTTGGGTGCCAACCAATATGTTTTTGACCATTTCGACGGTAAATACTTGCAATACAGAACTTCGAGCCAACCCATCCTTGATATTCGCTATCCTGATGTCCGTGATTACCTGACCGACATGTACAGCGAGATCGTTACTGAATGGGGGGTTGATGGCATATGGTTCAACTACCTGAACGGGTATTACCCCAACGAGCACATCATAGTTACCGATGATCTGGGACGAGATTTCGTTTCCGTTCGTAAATCACTGGATTCATTGCGGGCAAGCATGGAGCAGAAATTATTGGACGCTCAGCCCGAGCTGTCAATTAACCAAAGTTATCCCACTGTTGGTCCCTTGCATACTTCCAATACAAAATCCATCAGTGGGTTCCTGGGAACAACGGTATTGGGACAGGTACGCGAAAAGTTGGTCAACAACCGTTTGATGTATGGCGAGTTTTCACCTTTCATGGAGGTAATGGGCATTCATCCAAAAGATCCGGCTGTTGATATTGCCCGTAAGTTTCAAACCATTATGTTTGGGGTACCTTACATTTCATATTTTTCCTACACCTTACCCGAAGATGTTCGTGAGACCCTGGCTTATTGGGTCAAGTATTGGAAAGCCAATACAGAATACTTGCTTGAAAGTGATTTTTTTGCTTTTAATCCGGTGCAACGATATCCCTTGCTAAAGGCCGGAAACCAGGTGAAACAAATTTTTGCCGTGTATGACCGGATTGAACCTGTGAACATGGAACAATTCGATTTTGACGAAGCTGATCTGATCAACTCATCCGATTATGGCTATGTGTCAGTCACCGGGATTCCTGCAGGAAAAGTTGATTATATTGTGTATGATCACAAAGGAGTTTACGTTGAACGTGGAAGTTTGAAGTTTAAACGCGACATTGCTACTCTGGCCATACCACCGGGCGGATTTGCCCGTTTCATTGTAAAATAGTCATTAACTCCCTTCAAAATGAAGTGGAATTTTTTAAATATTCCAGCCATTTTGTGCCTGATTGTCTTGTTGCTTTGTCAATTGGAGAGTACTGCGCAATACCACGAAGTGAAAGCCCGTTCACATAAATTTTTCGAAAAAGCCCTAACAGCCTACAGGCTAAATCAAACTGATGAAACATTACGCTGGCTTGAAAAGGCTATTGCAGCTGATTCGATGAACCTTGATGCTTATCGTTTGCTCAGTGATGTTTCCGACGAAACGAACAATCTTCAGCTAAAGATACAGGCACTAGCAAAAGTAGTCCAAATCGATCAGGCCGTCAGTCAATCTGTTTTGGTGAGTCTTGCTGGTCTGTATCAACAAAGCGGAGAATTTGAGCAAGCCCTGACTACCTGGAAAATATTGCTTCAACGAAATCCTGCTCATGTACTTGCTCTGGAACAGGCTGAACGTTGTCAGGCGCTTATCGCTCTCATTCAGCATCCATATCCTGTACAATTGGTTCAGCTGGGTGCTCCGGTCAATACCGAAGCAAATGAATATTGGCCCCTGATTTCAGCCGATGACTCCATCTTATATTTTACCCGTTTAATGAGCAGTGAACAACATTTTTTGTATGAACGCTTGTTTTACGCCACCCGATCAAAAATGAGTTGGTCCGAAGTTCAGCAATTAAAGCTTGACGACAATAACTTGGTGAACGAAGGCACAATGTCCATGACTGCCAATGGCCGTCTTGTTTTTATTTCAGCTTGTGGCCGTGCCGACGGATGGGGTAGTTGCGATCTTTATTATTTTGTTCTTCGCAACGGGAAATGGAATGGTCCCGTCAATGCTGGTCCTACTATCAATACCAAACACTGGGAAGCACAACCATCGGTGAGTGCATCAGGAAACCAATTGTATTTTTCCAGCAACCGCCCGGGTGGTTTTGGTTCACGTGATTTGTGGGTCAGCCAGATTTCTGAAAATAGTCGGGGAGAGCTTGCGTTTTCGATGCCTGTGAACCTTGGAAGCCAGGTTAATACTGCCTTTGATGATTTTTCGCCTTTTATCCATGCCGATGATCAAACCCTATATTTTGCATCCGAAGGCCATTTGAATTTCGGAAAAAGTGATGTTTTCATCGGCCGTTTGGTGAACGAACAATGGACCGAAGTAGAGAATCTAGGAGTACCTGTGAACAGTCCGGCATCCGACGATGGTCTGGTCGTTTCGCCTACCGCGAATGTGGCGATGTTTGCTTCTGATCGCGAAGGTTCACTCCGTCAATCCAAAGATTTATATCAGTTTCAATTGCCTGAAAGGTTTTTACCACAGCGGGTAGGCTATGTGAAAGGTCGGGTATTCAATGCCGAAACGCTTGAATTATTGAATGCAACCGTTCGGGTGGTTGATTTAGACGATCGATCGGTGCAGGAAATCGAAGCTCAAGCAAACAAAGGCTACCTGGCAATATTAAAAGAAAATAAAGTCTATGCTTTTCATGTAGAGAAACCTGGATACTTGTTGTATTCAAATCATTTTAATCTGACTGAACCAGTTTCTTTCAGCCAGGCAAAGGTGATGGATATCCATCTTCAGCCTATCAAAACCCATCTTCGCATGGTGCTGTCGAACGTATTTTTTGATCTCGATTCCCATGTATTGAAAAGTACTTCAATTCCTGAACTGGATGAATTGATTCGTTTTTTGAAATTGAATGCTACCTTAAAAATTGAGATTTCAGGCCATACCGACAATACTGGCCGAGCAGATTATAACCATGATTTATCACTGAGAAGGGCCGAAGCCATAGCGTCTTACCTTCAGAAAGAAATTGATAATGATCGCATTGTCGTAAAAGGTTATGGTTCCGATCAACCAATTGAAAGCAATGAGACAGAAGCCGGTCGCAGCAAAAACAGGCGTTGTGAATTGCGGATACTAAGCCAGTAAATCACCCAATACAACGGCAGCCATATGGCAACCAAAGGCTGGTGGCATGTACGAAATGGTTCCAACCGTTGATTTTTTGTTGGTCCCTTCTTCGAGTCTGATGGCCGATTCGCTGACTTCTTCGGGGGAGAAAACCACTTGAAAACCGGTTTTGATGCCCAATTTCGACAGCCGTTTACGAAGCATTCGGGCCAGTTTGCAATGATACGATTGGGAAATGTCGCTTGCTTTGATGAGTTCCGGATTCATTTTACCACCTGCTCCCATGGAGCTTACGATTTTCAGTCCCCTGTTTAATGAATGATAAATCAGGAAAACCTTAGGCGCCAGGGTATCAATGCAGTCCACCACATAATCATAAGGAGGCTCCAGAATTTCAATCATTCGTTCATCGCGAAGGTATTCGTGTACTACCTCCAGTTCCATTTCAGGATTGATGTCCATAAACCGATTGGCCAGAATTTCGGCTTTTGATTTTCCAAGATTACTGTGTGTTGCAGGCAACTGTCGGTTAATGTTGGTGAGTTCCACCACATCGCCGTCAACAATGGTCATTTTACCAATTCCTGCCCGACAAAGCATTTCAGCCGCATACGCACCTACACCGCCAAGTCCTACTACCAACACATGTTTGCTTTGTAACTTTTTGATTCCTTCAGCACCCAGTAAAAGATCCGTTCTGTCTAACCAATTCATCGTTAAATACCTTTTTAAAATTTTCAAATACCTGTATAACAAGTTCTTCTGCTGAGATGTTGAGCAGCGAAGCGGCACGAAGATAAATGTTTTCGATGGAAACTGTCGATGCATCAGTTTCAAAAAAAAGGCGATCAAAGGGAATGGAAGGAAGTTTATCCTTGATTTTTGGATGGATTAATGCTTGTTCACCCAATGAAAAATAACTGTTGAACTTGAGCAGTTCCCTGGTTTGAATGGGGTTACCGCGGTAATCGTGAAAGATCAGAGGCAGGCCGAAAGCTCGTTTTTTCAAAACTTGAAGAACATCGGCATAGGACCTGACAACATGCACAATGACTGGTTTTTGATGTAGTTCTGCCGCTTGAAGGTGTAATTCGAATACCCCGGACTGGAGGCTGACAGGCGTATCGATTGCACGGTCTATTCCGCATTCACCCAAGGCAACCACCCGTTGATCAGATGAGATTTTTTCCAGCAGTTTTGCCATATCCTTGATGGTATGCATTGGGAGTTGCCAGGGATGAATGCCCGCAGAATAGCGACCCTTTTCGGGCAACAACTCCCCGGGTAACAGGATGTTTTTGAGATGAAACACCTGATTGTTTGGTTCATGCGTCAGATGAGTGTGAATGTCGATGAAAATTTTGTCCTCCTGATCCATGCTTTAAGTAGCTTTGTGAAAACATGATTTATATCAAGGTTGAATGTTGGCTTGTTACAATCATCAATGATTTGTAGGGGTGAAATTATCAATTATAAGTGATAGTCGACTTCTGCTTGATAAAAATAGTGCGAAATAATTTTCAATGTTTTATTGTATTCATGTTGTTGATTTACTGATAGACGTTGGTTGTTTTTTCCTAATTAATGCGGTATTTTACGAAAAAATTAGAAAATGAATTCTTTGGATTTCTCAGGATTGTTTCAAGCTGTAAAACATGTTGAAAAAAGACGCCTGGTTGTTGCCAACGGTATCGATGTTCATTCTCTCGAGGCCGTTGCCATAGCCGCTAAAATGGGCATTGTAACGGTTACCATCACGGGTAATCCAACTCTCATTCACGAAAGTTGTCATGCTTTATCGTTATCTGAAGATCTTTATCAAATTGTCCCTGCCGAAAACGAAACAGCAGCTGTTGCAGCAGCCGTTGCCATGGCACGAAACGGAACAGCCAACCTGATCATGAAAGGAATGATCAGTACCGATTTGTTCATGAAGGCCATTCTGAATAAGGAACTGGGTTTGCTGGAAAAAGGATCCTTGCTGACCCACCTCACCATGATGATCAATCCCAATTATCATAAACCATTGCTGTTGAGCGATGTGGCCATTATTCCGTTGCCGGCATTGGAACAAAAAATTCAGATTTGCCGATATTTAATCGAAACAGCACATCGCCTGGGTATTCATCGTCCCAAAGTGGCTTTCATTGCAGCTACTGAAAAAGTCATTGAGAAAATGCCGGCTACCACCGATGCCTTTGTTCTCAAGCAAATGTGGGAACAGGGCCTTTTTGCCGAATCGGCATGTGATGGCCCAATGGCCCTCGATGTAGCCATTGATCATGAAGCAGCTCAAATCAAGAACATTGCATCTGAGGTGGCAGGGGATGCCGACTGTTTGTTGTTCCCGAACATTGAGTCGGGCAATGTTTTTTATAAAGTAAATACCAAACTTTGTCAGTCAAAAACTGCGGCCATTGTTGTTGGCACAAAAGTCCCCACCGTGTTATCGTCACGTGGCGATGATACCGACACCAAACTCAATTCAATAGCACTGGCAGCTTTGCTTGGATAAATGAAAACGGAGAGCCCTAAAATACTCGTCATCAACCCTGGATCGACCTCTACCAAAATTGCGGTTTATCAGGGCGATCAATGCCTGTTTGTTCAAAACATTCGCCATTATATCGAAGATTTAGTGATGTATCCCACCATCATTTCGCAATATGAATATCGGCTGGAATTCATCATGAGCACGCTCGAGATGGAAGGGATCGATCTGCAGGAATTGAAAATCATCATGGGGCGTGGTGGATTGACTTATCCGCTGGAATCAGGGATATACGAGGTGGATGACCGGATGCTGACCCACGTACGCAAAGGAGTGTTGGGGCAACATGCTTCGAACCTGGGACCCATTCTGGCCCACGCCATTGCAAAACAAATAGAAGGTGCAAAAGCTTACATTGCCGATCCGGTTGTTACCGATGAAATTCTGCCTGTTGCCCGTATCACCGGGCATCCCCGGTTTGAGCGACGTTCCATTTTTCATGCCCTGAACCAAAAGGCTGTTGCCCGTATGTATGCCAAAAGCTTGTCAAAGAAATACGAAGATTTACAGCTGATTGTGGTGCACATGGGAGGGGGAGTATCGGTAGGTGTTCATCAAAACGGCAGGGTGATCGATGTGAACAATGCCCTCGATGGTGAAGGTCCTTTCAGTCCTGAACGAAGCGGAACCTTGCCGGTTGGTCAGCTCATTGAAGCTTGCTTTTGCGGTAATTTTACCGAAGAAGAAATCAGGCAGATGGTGGTAGGCGAAGGGGGCATGGTGGCCTACCTGAAAACCAACAGCATGATCGACATTGAAACAAGGATCAACGAAGGTGATGAAACAGCCCGGCTCTATCTCGAAGCCTTTGTGTATCAGCTTGCAAAAGCCATTGGCGAAATGGCTACCGTATTGCGAGGCAAGGTTGATGCCATTATTCTTACCGGAGGAATTGCCCACAGTAAAACAATTGTTGAAGACCTGAGTGCCAGGGTGGGGTTTCTGGCCAAAATTGTGCTGATTCCTGGTGAAGATGAAATGGAAGCATTGGCCATGAACGCCCGACTGATGCTCAATGGTGACCTCACAGCCCGGAAATATCCACATTAATGGTTATATTTAAGGCTTTCATCTGAACTTGAAAGTCCATGGAAAATGAAATTCTAAATCTTTTACTGGTATTGGTTGCCGCCTGGTTAGGGGGGATTGCTGCTAACCGCATGGGTTATCCCGGTATTCTGGGAGAGTTGGTTGCCGGTATTGTTTTTGGTCCTGCGATTTTAGGATTTTTGCACGATTCAGCCATCGTGGCATCACTTTCGGAAGTTGGAATTTTATTGTTGATGGCCTACATCGGCATGGAAATCGACCTGAAAGATCTGAAAAAAGCATCGTGGTATGCTTTGCTTACAGCCATAGGTAGTTTCATTGTGCCCTTTATTTTGGGCTACTACACCATGATCCTTTTTGGAAGTACAACCCAGGCTGCTTTAATGGTCGGCTTGGCTATTAGTGTGACTTCGCTGGCCACGAAGAGCCGTATCCTGCTCGACCTGAAATTGCTCAATACCCGAATTGCCAGTGTATTGATGCTGGGCGCCCTGTTTACAGATACCATTGCCCTGGTGAGTTTTGCAGGTATCGTCAGTTTTGCCGATGCAGGTGCTGTACACGCTTCCGATTTATTGATGGTAGGAGGCAAAGCCCTCTTGTTTTTTGCTTTCACCTTCGCTTTCGGAATGTATTTGTTACCAGTAATTGGCCGCTTGTTGGACAAGTTTGGATTTGTTAGCCGCACCTTTTATTTCACATTGTTGCTGATTATTACCCTGTTGTTTGCCGAGTTGGCTGAACTGGCCGGTTTACACGGAATTCTGGGTGCTTTCATTGCTGGCTTATTTGTACGCGAAGGGGTTTTTAACCGGAAAGTTACCCAGGAAGTCAACAAGGTGTTTTATGATGTATCCATCGGCTTTTTGGCGCCTGTTTATTTTATCTCCGTAGGTTTTGGAATTACCCTCGATGTTTTTACCACCAATCCGGTTTTATTGATTTCAATTATAGCAGTTGCAGTAATTGGTAAAATTTTTGGTACGGCCTTGTTTTATCTGCCCAGTGGGAATGGATGGCGCGAAGGAATTACCATAGGCACAGGCATGAATGGTCGGGGAGTGGTGGAAATCATCATTGCCGGTATTGGACTGAAAATGGGATTGATCAATTCGGAAATATTTACCATTCTGGTCTTCATGGCAATATTCACCACTTTAACAGTGCCTTTCATGCTTACCTGGACCACCAACTGGTTGCGAAAACGCGACGAATTGGTGCACATTGAAAAACGCAAGGGCTTTATCATATTGGGTGTAAACCCACTGAGCTTGTTGTTGGCTGATCTTTTAAAAGAAGAAGCAACAGTTACCTTGCTCGATACCAACGTTGAAATGGTGCATTTGGCCAGGGACAAAGGCTATCAATGTATCCAGGGGAACGCCCTGAAGGAAGAAGTACTGGCTTCGGCAAATGCCTCAAAAGCCAAAACCTTTATCGGGCTCACCCGGAATACTGAAATAAATTTACTGGCTGCACAGCTGGCCAACGATGTTTACGCGATCCCCGAAAAATTGGTATTATTCTCACCGGGTGAAGAAGGTGCAGGTATCGATTTACTGGAACCCATTGGTGCCTCTACCTTATTTGCCAGAAAAACGACACTGACAAACTGGACTGGTTTAATTGCTGAAAATCGTTACCTGATAAATGAAATCGTGGTCAAGAGTAAAATCAGTACCCGTAAATGGGTGAAACAGCAAACGGGAGAAAAGGAGAATTTTCTGCCTTTACTGATTGTTCATCCCTCGGGTAAATTGCGACCATACTCTTATAACGATGAACTTGAGCAGGGCGAAATTGTGAAAGTGCTGTTCCGGAAAGCATAAAAAAAGGCCGGTAAAGATAATCCTTACCGGCCTTTGTCTCGACTTACTTCACTCCATTAATTCAACCCACGCTTTTGTAGCAAAGGTTCTATTTGAGGTTCAGTACCACGGAAAGTCTTGTACATGGTCATGGCATCGCCGGTTCCTCCTTTTGAGAGGATATTGTCGCGGAACGATTGAGCGATGGTAGGATTAAAGATATCACCCGACTGTTCAAAATAGTTATAAGCATCGGCATCCAGTACTTCGGCCCAGATGTAACTGTAATAACCGGCTGAATACCCGCTGGCCCAGATGTGGTTAAAATAGCTTGTTTTGTAACGGGGAATGATTTCGTTGATCAAACCAATTTTAGCCATGCTTTCGGTTTCAAATTCTTCAACGTCAATCTGATCCACATTCGAAGCGGTATGATAGTCCATATCGAGGAACGATGCTGCAAGGTATTCAACCGTAGTGAAACCCTGGTTGAATTTTGAGGCAGCCAGCAGCTTGTCAACAAGCTCGGCAGGGATTACTTCTCCGGTTTTGTAATGCTTGGCGTACAACTTCAACATTTCGGGTTCGGGGCACCAGTTTTCCATGATTTGTGAGGGTAATTCTACAAAATCGCGGGGGACCGATGTTCCTGAAAGACTGTGATATTGACAATCGGACAACAAGCCGTGCAGGGCATGTCCAAACTCGTGAAACAAAGTGCTTACTTCATCAAAAGTGAGCAGTGAAGGCTGGTCGCCGGTGGGTTTGGAAAAATTACACACATTGGTAATGACCGGGGCTATGTTTTCTCCTTCGGGTGTGCGCGATTGCTTGCGGTAGCTGTTCATCCAGGCTCCACCACGTTTACTGGCCCTCGGAAAATAATCAACATACAATACCCCGATGTGGGAATCATCGGCATCAATTACTTCAAAGGCACGGGCATCGGGATGCGGAACAGGAATGTTGTCGATGGGTTTAAATTTCAATCCCCACAGTTTGTTGGCCAGCAGGAATGCCCCTTCGCGAACGTTGTTGAGTTCAAAGTAAGGACGAACTTCTTCTTCGTCGAGGTTGTATTTTTCTTTCCTGATTTTTTCGGCATAATACCACCAGTCCCAGCTTGCAAGTTGGAAATCATGGCCGTCGCGTTTGATCATTTCCTGCATTTGGCTTGCTTCCTGCTTGGCCATGTTCAGCGCCGGAGTCCATAACTTATTGAGCAATTCATACACATTTTCAGGCGTTTTGGCCATACGGTCGTCCAATGCAAAGGTGGCATGATTGTCGAAACCCATGATTTTAGCCCGTTCATCACGTAAAACCAGGATACGTTGAATGATGGCCTTATTGTCGTGTTCATTGTTGTTGTTCCCCGTGTTGTACATGGCTTTGTACAACTGCTCCCTGAGTTCACGGTTTTCGGCATATTGCAGAAAGGGAATCCAGCTGGGTTTGTGCAGGGTGAAAACCCATTTGCCACTTTCACCGGCAGCTTCAGCGGCTTCAGCAGCACCCGAAATGGCACCTTCGGGTAGACCGGCCAGGTCTTCTTCCTTGTCGATCACAAGTTTGTAGTTGTTGATTTCAGCCAGGATATTTTCACCAAATTGAAGGGATAAAGTCGATAATTCGCCATTGATTTCCATCAAGCGGGCTTTGTTCTCAGCATTGAGGTTGGCTCCGCTACGAACAAAACCTTTGTAGGTTTCTTCGAGCAATTTCTGATCTTCGGCCGAAAGTTTGATTTCTTCGCCTTTCAACTTGATTTCATTCATTTGCTCATAGATGGTTTTCACCCG